>JAGBOM010000054.1 GCA_017633865.1 Opitutales bacterium | reverse complement strand
TTATAAATTGCTTAAATAGCGCAATTTCGCCTCAATCGGTTTAAAAAAGCGCCTTTTTTCGCGGTTTTGGGCGAGCCGCTTTCGCGCGCGGCCTGTAAAATCAACGGTTTTTAGGGCGGCGGTGATTTTTAAAATTATGGCAAGCTTTTTTTTAAAAATTCCGCGTTTCGGGGCGATGTCAATAACTTGTCAAAAAGTTATTCTTGAAATATTTTCAAATAGGGGGATTATCTATAACCAAGCAAGCGAAAATATGGCGCTTTAAGGTTTTTTTAAGCCTGAAAGGCTATTGGGACGCTTGCTCGATTTTTCTATAAATTACTCACCCTAAAATAGTTATATTTGCATTATATAAGCGCTCCCAATAAGGGAGGGTTTTTTTTGCGGGATGCCGGGCCCTCTCGGAGCCCCTCCGCGCAAAAGTCCTTATTAAGCGCCTGTAATTGTGAATAAAACGAAAAAATTTCAAAGAAAATGCCAGAAGAAACACTCAAAACTGACGCGGCCTCGCTTTGGGAATCCGCAAAGGCGGCGATAGCCTCCTGCATGCCCAAATCCACGTACGCGTCTTGGTTCGAGCAACTGGAATGCGAGGGCTTCGATTCCGACGTTTTAAAAATTTCCGCCGCAAGCGATTTCGCCGCCGACTGGGTTCGCAACAGCTATTCGGACATAATCCAAAAGTATTTGAATTTGGCCGCGGGCTGCAGCGTGAAGTTTGAAATCGTAGCGCGCAAAGATGCCGCCAGAGCCGAATCTTTAGATGGCGAAGCCTTCTCGGGCAGGGTTTGCCGCGCGCCGAGGGCTGGAGGGGCTTTGAAGGCCGCGCCCGCGCCCGTAATCAACCCGCGCAACACGTTTGAAAACTTCGTGGTGGGCGAGGGCAACAGCCTCGCGCACGCGGTGTCGCTTGCGGTCGCGAAGTCTCCGGGCAGCGCCTACAACCCGTTTTGCCTTTACTCCGCCTCGGGGCTCGGCAAGACGCACCTGATGCACGCGGTTGCGCACTTCATATTTTTAAGCAACCCGTCGTCCTCGATTGTCTACATTTCCTCCGAGCGCTTTGTAAACGAATTCATCAGGGCCATTCAGGAAAACAACCTTACTTCGTTTAGAAAGCGCTACCGCAGCGTCGACGTTTTGATGATTGACGACGTCCAGTTCTTCTCGGGCAAGGAGAGGTGCCAGGCGGAGTTCTTCCACACCTTTAACGACCTTTTCGAGGCGGGCAAGCAAATCATACTTTCATCAGACCGCCCCGTAAACGAAATTCCCGATTTGGAGGAGAGGCTCGTTTCGAGGTTCGAGTGGGGAATGCCCGTCGACATCCAGCCGCCGGACTATGAGACGAGGCTCGCGATTCTCTCAAAGAAGTCGGAGGCCATGTCCGCGCAAATCCCGCTCGAGGTTCTCGATTTAATCGCGCGCAAAATCACGAAGAACATCCGCCGCATGGAGGGCGCGCTAAACCGCCTGAAAGGCTACACTTCCCTCGTTTCGGCGGCTAAGCCTTTGGACGTGGCGACCGCCGAGCGCCTGCTTGCCGACACTTTCCTTCAGGAAAAAAGCTCGCAGACGATAGGGGTCGACAAAATCCAAAAGCTCGTTGCCGACTACTACCATGTGGAGGTCGGCGATTTGCTCGGGCCGCGCCGCCCCGCGAACATCGCGCTCGCCAGGCAGGTAGCCATGTACATTTCAAGAAAGCTCACGACCCACTCCCTTCAGGAGATAGGCCAGCTTTTCGGCGGCAGAAACCACGGAACGGTCATGCATGCGATGTCGACAGTCGAAAACGCGATGAAGACGGACGAGTATTTGGCCGGAGCCGTCGAATACCTGCTTAAAACCGTAAGGTAGCAGTGTCGTTTTTGCCTCCAAAAAAAGGGCGCGGCTCCGCGCCCTTTTTTTATGCGTTGCCCGCGCCCTAAAAAAATTTTTGTTTACTCTAAAAACCGCGTTTTTCAGCGGGGCAAATAAAACTTTTTAGGCTATTATTTTTGTTGAAAAAATTCGGGGCATTGGAATATATTTTCCGAATAAAATTATGAGTGGAAAAACGAGAGTAAGATTCGCGCCAAGCCCCACGGGCTTCTTTCATATAGGCAGCGCAAGAACCGCGCTATTCAACTGGCTTTACGCCCGCCACACGGGCGGCACGTTCGTCCTTAGAATAGAGGATACCGACAAGGAGCGCAACAGCGAGGAGTATTTGAACGTCATTATGGAC
>JAGBOM010000409.1 GCA_017633865.1 Opitutales bacterium | reverse complement strand
CGCGACGTTCTGTCAAGTGACATATTGATGAGTAGTCGGATCTGTTGATTCGCCCCCGCCGACAAATCTTGCCCCCGCGAAATTCCGCGCTATAAATAAAAGAAATTTTTATACAAGGCAAAGCGCGCGTTTCTCCTAAAACGTCTGTTCATTCTAAGGCGGAAAATATCCGCGCAAAATTGCCGAAAAATTCACACCGAACCAAGGAGCGTAAAATGAAAATAAGCACGAAGACGGGCGACAAGGGCGAATGCTCGCTAATGTTCGCAAAAAGAGTCCCGAAATTTTCGCAAAGGGTTTGCGCCTACGGGGCTGTGGACGAATTTTCCGCGGCTCTCGGCCTTGCGAGGGCGCATTCCGAAAGCGAAAGCCTAAATCAAGACATTTCGGAAGTGCTTCGCGCGCTTATAAAGCTTATGACGGAGCTCGCCACCCCGCCCGAAAAATTCAGCCTTCTCGCCGAAAAAAACATACCGATTCTTGCGCCCGCAGACCTCGAAAAAATCGAGCGGCTCATCGACGCCCTTGAAAGCGGGGGCTCGACGTTTTGCGGCTGGACAATCCCCGGCGAAAACCCTCTCGAAGCGCGGCTTAACTTCGCCAGAACGCTCTGCCGCCGCGCCGAGCGCGAAACCGCAAGGCTGAACGCCGAAGAGCCGCTCGAGCGCGGCCTGCCCCTCGCCTACCTAAACAGGCTTTCCGACTTGATTTACCTGTGGAGCCTAAAAGCGGCAAAACGCATTTAGGCGCGGTATTTTACATCGCCGCCAACAATGCTTGCCTCCACGCCGAAATTTTCGTCAATCACCGCGAAGTCCGCGGCGTAGCCCTTTTCAATTTTCCCGAAGCCGCCTATCCCGAGGCTTTGGGCGGGGTTTAGGCTAGCGCAGTTGAAAAGCCTTTCGCCCTTTACCCCGCAAATTTCCGAAACGTTTTTTAAAGCCTCGTTGATTTTTAGGACGCTTCCCGCAAGCGAGCCGTCTTTCAGCCGCGCGCAGCCTCCGCCCGCAAACACCTCAAGGCCGCCGAGCGAATACACTCCGCCGGGCATTCCCGAAGCCCTCATGGCGTCGCTTATCAATACGATTTTTGAAGCCGGCCGCTTTGCAAAAACAAGGCGCAGCATATCGCGGCTCAAGTGGAATTTGTCCGCGATGATTTCCGTATAAACGTCGTCAAAAAGAAGCCCCGCGCCCGCAATGCCGATGTCGCGCGAGGCGACCGGGCTTACGCGGTTTCCGAAATGCGTTATGTTCCTTAGCCCGCCGCGGAAAGCCTTTTCAAAAGCGGCGAACCCCGCGTTTGAATGGGCGCAGGAGGCCGCGATTTTTCTCGCGCTTAGCGCCCTCAAAAAATCCAGATTTTCGTCAAGCTCTATCGAGTACGACACTTTCAGGACTTTGAAAATTTTATCGAGAGAGTCCACCAAAGAGATGTCGCAAGCCCGCGCGAATTTCGCGTTTTGCGCCCCCGCCATTTCGGGGTTTATGAAGGGGCCTTCAAGGTGGATTCCCAAAAGGCGCGCGCCGCCCCCTCCCCGCTCTGAAAATTCGCGCGCGCATAAAAACGCCTTTTTCAAGTCGGGATAATCGAGCGTGAGAGTGGCGGGAACCATGCCCGTTACGCCCTCCGCGAGCTTCCCGCGCGATATGGCCTCAAGCGCGTCGACTGAGGCGTCGCAAAAGTCGAAGCCGCCGCGGCCGTGAAAGTGTATGTCGATAAAGCCGGGAACGACAGCCCGTAATCCCGCGTCGAATTCGGGACAGCCCGCGTTTTTTATTTCGGGCGAAACCTCCGCGATGATTCCGCCTTCGCAAAGAATGTCCGCCCGCTCGAACGACTCGCCGCGCGGGATTTTCGCGTTTTTTATTAAAAGGGCGCCTTTCATTAAAAAAATAGAAAATACGCTTTCTTGGAATTTTTCAAATTTATATAATTGATTGTCTTTAAAATGCAAAGCAATCAAAGGATAATTTTCGCCCGCTGTTTCCGTT
>JAGBOM010000053.1 GCA_017633865.1 Opitutales bacterium | reverse complement strand
GCCCCGAAAAATGCCGACGTTCTTGACGCGATGGCGGTTCAAATGGCGGGGCTTGAAAGCGACATGGCCGAGATGCAGTCTTACAATTCCGTTTACGAAAGCGTTTTTGAAAGCTTTTGGGATTACGACTTAAACCTGTACGCCGCGCAGTAAAAACATTTTTTAAAGCTTATCCGAAAGCTCCGCATGGCGGGGCTTTTTTTATGACTAAAAAAGAAATTTTGCTGATTCCAAAAAAGGAGAGCGCCCGGAAAATCTCAAAAGAGTTGAAAATGCAAAAATCGGCAAATTATAAGAAGGAGAGCGCCACACAAAAAAACATAAGGGTTTACAAAATACACGTTTTAGATAAAAGGAGAACGCCCTTGGGCAAAAACCTCAAGGGCGTTCTTTTATATATGATGGGGGGAGGAAATTTTTTATTTTATGCTTATAATAATCGCATTCTTTTTTCCAAAATCAAGCTTTTTTTAGAGTTTTTGTAAAATTTTTAAGGCGGGGAGCTATTGCGGGTTTTGCCCGCCCGAGTCGCGCGCTTGGGGATTGGCGAAAAAGAGCTTGTTTATGTACTTTTTGCGCAGCAAATCCCAAAGGACTTTGACAAACGCCGTAAGCGGAATCGCCAAGAGCATGCCCATAATCCCGCCGAGGGCGGTGCCCCAAAAGAATACAGCAAAAATTATGAGCATTGGGCTAAGCCCCGTGCGGTTGCCCATAATTTTGGGCGTTAAAAAGTACGCCTCCACAAGCTGCACAAGGCAGAAAACGGCGATTGCCACCGCCATGAGAATCAGCCCGCCTCCGTCCTGAAAGTACGCTGTGGGCAGCACCACGCCGAGGCCAATTATCGTTCCCAGATAGGGTATCACGTTTATTACTCCCGCAAAAAAGCCGAGCAAAAATCCGAACTTGACCCCCGCCAGCGCGAACCCCGCGCCGAGCAAAAGCCCCATAATTAGCGCGATAAGAATCTGCCCCCTGAAAAACGAAACTATTATTTCCGAAAATTGGCGGATTAAAAACAGTATGTCGTTTCTCGTTTCGGGGCTTAAGAAAGACAGGATTTTTTCGCTGTGGTTTTGAAGCGAGACTATCGAGCTCTTTTCTGAAACAAGCATGTAAAATAGATAAATCGGGACGACCGCAAAGGCCGCGACCGCGCTGAAAACCGCGACGCACGCCCCCGCGAAGGCCCGGGCGCTGTTGAGGGACTTCTTGAGCGCCGCGGCGATTTCCCTCGCGGCGTTTTCGTTTAACTCGGCGTTTTTTACGGAGTCTATGACGGCTCCGATTTTTTCGCCGAGCAGGGGGTGGTCTTGCCGGAGCCTTTCAAGAAGCTGGCTTGCGCCGTCGGGAAGAGCCTGGCACAAATCGGCTATTTCCGCCGCGGCCTTCGGCAAAACCAAGACCGCCGCCGCGCTTGCCGCCGCCACTATGCCCGCGAAAACCGCCGCGCAGGAAACCCCGCGCGAAATTTTAAGGCGTGTTGACAAAAAGTCTATGATGGGCTTTATTATTACGGAAAGAATCGCGGCGATTACAAGCGGCGCAAAAACCAGAATATATTTATTCAGGAATATGCCGAACAGCTTTACGGCCGCCGCCGCAAACGCCAGAACTACGAAAATCGAGACGCAGGTCAGCGCGAGCGCCGCGGTCTTTTTTTGGGAAGGGCTCAAATCAAACATAGTATTTTTTTCCATGAACGACATTATTCAAATACGCGGGGCGCGCGAGCACAATCTTAAAAATGTGGACGTAGACATTCCGAGGGGGAAAATCGTAACCATTACGGGCGTGAGCGGCTCGGGCAAGAGCACGCTCGCCTTCGACACCGTCTACGCGGAGGGCTACCGCAAGTATCTCGAAAGCCTCTCCGCCGACGTGCGCAGGGTTTTGGGCGCGATAAAAAAGCCCGATGTAGACTACATCAGGGGGCTGCCCCCCGTAATCGCGGTAGAGCAGAACATATCGTCTGCGGCCAACCCGCGCAGCACGCTCGCAACCGCCACCGAAATCGCCGACTACGCGCGCCTTGTATGGTGCGTGGCGGGCGTCAGGAAGTGCCCCGACGACGGCGGCGAAATTTCGCGCAAGTCTCTCGACGAGTGCGTGGACGAAATTTCGGCTTTGCCCGGGGGCGCGAAAATTTACATAATGTTCGCCTATCCCGGCGCCAAAAAGGACGCCGCCTCCGCCGCCTTCGAGGATCTTCGCAAGGGCGGCTGGCAGCGCATCCGCCTAAACGGCGAAATCGTCGAGCTCGACT
>JAGBOM010000408.1 GCA_017633865.1 Opitutales bacterium | reverse complement strand
GTATTCGGACGCGTCCACCATTCTTTCATAGACCCGCCAGAGGCTCGTATAGAACACGGCCTTGTCATCCTCCGAGCCCTCGACTTTTATTTTTGAAAGCTTTTCGTTCCAGATTTTTCTGCCGCGGGCGGCGAGCCCTTCCAAATCGAAATCCGCAATCTCGCGCTCGAGCGTGCTTTTTGCCCGCTCAAATGAAATGTATGACACCGCGTATTTCGCGAAAATTTGCCTCTCGCAATTTTCAAAAACGGCTGTCGCGGATTTTCCGCTTTTCGAGATTTCCACGCGCGACGGCGTTTTGCTAAACGCCATGTAAATGCGGATTTTCGCGCCGTTTGGCAGGTTTTCTTCGGCCGAAATTCCGTTTTCAAAAGCGCGCGCGGAGCCGTTCGGGACTCGGATTTTTATGTTTCTTGCGGCGTCTTTTGCCTCGGAGAAGTCGAAGGAGTAGATTGCGGACTTGCTGCTGGGCGCGAATTTAACCGCGACGTTTTCCCCCTCCAGAAAGACCTCGTAGGAGGAGGGGGTTATAGTTTCGGCGTCGTAAAAATATTTGCGAGGGTAGGCGCGCTCGGAAAGCCCGCCGGCCTCTCCCGAAAAAACCTCGAGCGCGATTTGCCCCGCGCTTCTGTGGGCGCAGACGGCGAGCGGAAGAGCGTCTATTTGCGCGTCGTTAAATTCCGCCCTCCGCGGGAAAACCCTGAGCATCGAGTTCGGAAGCTGGACGGTCGGGTGGGTCGGCTTCAGCGTGTGGCTTATGCCGCCCATGTTCGGGTTTACGTAGTCTACTGGTTCTTTCGCGTTGAGGAATGCCATGGCGATAGCCGAAATTATCGGCGTTAAAAAAAATCTTTTCATTCTTTTTTATAGCGGGTTTTTTACGGGTCGGAAACTTCGACCTTTATTTTAAATTTCGACGTGGCGCGTATTGGGCCCTCCTCCGCGCGGGGGGCGAATAAGGACGTGTCTTTCGTGAACTCCTTTTCGAGAACCTTGACCTTGCGCTCGGGCGCGGCGGGCGCGCTTTTGGGCTTGGGCGACTCGTTTTGTACTATGGGCGGCAGAACCTTCGTCGAATTTGCCGGCGCGGCTTTTTTTTGCGCCCCGTTCGGAGCGTCGGACTGTTTTGAAATCGCGCCGACGTCGAGGGGCTTTTTAAAGCTTACGCTCTTGCGGCTTATGTGCGTGTCGCTTGAGAACAAATCCCCCCAGAAAGAGCCCTCCTCCCTGCCGAGGATTTCCCCGCCCGCGGTCATGGTCTTTACGCCGTCTTCGTATTCGTGCGAGGCGCGGAACATATATTTGTTTATTTCGCCCATGGACTTCTCGCGGATTTTTTCGAGCGCCTCCTTCATTTGGGCGTTTTGGGAGTGCATCAGGCCTGTGTCTATTTTGCCGTCGTACTTTTTGGAGAGGTCTTTGTTTTTGTTTTCGAGAAAGACGTTGTCGGAGGGCGCGGCCCACTTTTCCTTAAAGTTTTCGAGCTCGGGGGACGAAAATCTTTTGTCGGACGGGCTTCTTTTATTTTGGAGGTCTTGGGCCCCCGCCGAGTCGACGGACGGGACGCGCTTGTTCTGCAGGCGGGAGGCGTCGCCCCCGGGCATGTACTCCTTTTTTGGGGCGCGGCTTTCGGAGCCGCTCC
>JAGBOM010000407.1 GCA_017633865.1 Opitutales bacterium | reverse complement strand
TTCAAAATTTTCGGCAAATTTCTTCTCTATTGAGGAGTCATATATCAGATAGTCGTATAGGTTGCGCTGCGTCGCCATCGCGTTGACTTCCAGCCTGCCTTTTAGAGTAGGTTCTGTAAAAATATCCGTATCGTAATTTGCGTCGATTTTATTATAGACGATATGCTGGACAATCACCGTTGCCTTTTGTTCGTTGATAATGCGCGAAGCCTTTATAATAAAGTCCTCGGGGTTAATTTTAAACATATCGAACTTTGGGGGCAGAATTCCTTTTAAGATATCTACAATCGTTTTTCGCGTAAGCCCCGTTTCCGCTACAATTCTTCCTACGAGGTCGTAGCGCACGTTTGAAAAATCGCCTGAATTTTCGGCAGATTTAATTTCCGATTTAGTCGCTTTAAAAGCCTCTTTATTTTCGAGCGATTCGCGCGAGTCGATCTTTTCCATAGAGCCTTCTGTAACTGTAAAATACATTTGCCGAACAAATAGCTCTTTGTTTAAAGCGTCGATTGCCTTTGCAACAAGCTCCGCCGAATCGAACTCCACGCAGTAGGCGCTCTTTGCCGATATTTTTGCCCACAACGCCTTGAATTCTTTACTGGCGATTTTCTCTTCTTTTACTTTTGCGGTAACATTGTTTGCCGAGGCATTTTCCGGCTTGATTTTGTCCGGGTCGTAAATGTTGTCCAAAACTTTTAAGACGGTTTCGGCAAGCGGCTTTAACGTTTCCGGCAGCTCAAATTTTCCAGCGGCTTTGTCGTCGTAATACTTGGAAGTTAGGGCGTTTTTATTGTCGATGTAATCGTTCTTGGCAAGGCTTTGGTAGATTGCTGTTGCCTGGTCTTCCGAAATTGCGCTTTCTGTGCCGTCTGCCGCGCGGACAATTTTGCCTACGAAAAGCTTGGGCTCCACCTTGTATGGGCGGTCAGACACGGCTTCGGCGTATTCTGTTTGCAGCGAGCCCGCGAAATCTTCATATGACTCGCTTGCTATGACTGTTAGAACATTAACATTGTGGACATCCGCGCCGAGGGCGTTTGCGTCCATTCTATCTCCGTTTTGGTTTACGCAAAGGCGCAGGCCGCGCCCGACTTCCTGCCGCTTGCGGATTTCCGCCGAGCTTTGTTTTAGAGTGCAAATCTGAAAAACGTTCGGGTTGTCCCAGCCCTCACGCAGGGCGGAGTGCGAGAATATGAAACGCACGGGCTCTTCAAAACTGATTAGGCGGTTTTTGCCTTTCATAATCAGGTCATAGGCGTCGACGTCGTTTGAAATCTTGGCTTTTCTATCTTCTTTGACGTCGCTGTCCACAAAGTGTTTTGTCTTTTTATCTATTGAAAAATAGCCCGCGTGGATTTGCGGAGCGGCGTGCGCTTCCAAATACTTTTTGTATTCGGCGTCGATTGCCAAATCGTTAATATAGTCTTGGACGACGTTTTCATACTCTTCTTCGAAGACGTTGGCAAATGCTCCGTTGAGGGCTTCGTTCTTGTCGTTATAAACCTTGTAATGGGCTACTTGGTCTATGAAGAAAAGCGACAGAACTTTTATGCCTTTTTTGAAAAGCTGGCGTTCGCGGTCGAGGTGAGAAATTATCGTTTCGCGGATCTGTATGCGGCGCAGCTGGTCTTCGTCCACCGCGCCTATTACATCGCCTACAAAAAGCTTTGTGCCGTTTAAAAGCTCCACCGAATTGTCCCTGCCGTCGATAGTTTT
>JAGBOM010000406.1 GCA_017633865.1 Opitutales bacterium | reverse complement strand
TACGGCGCCCACTACAACCCGTCCTCCGCCTCCGCGGAAAATTCCGACGCCCCCTTTTATGTGGACGACTGGATTTGGGACACCTACCGCACCTCGCACCCCCTGCGCATCTTGATAGACGCCGAATTGGAGCGCGACATGCTAAACTCCTACATCGCCCTCGCCGACTCCTCCCCCGAAAAATGGATGCCCACTTTCCCGCAGATTTTCGGCGACGCCCACGCCATGAACGGCAACCACGCGGCGATAGCCTTCGCCGATGCCGCCGCGAAAAACCTCGGGGGCGTCGACTATAAAAAGGCCGCCCTTCTCATAAAAAACACGCTCGAAACCGCCACGCTCACGCCGTGGTCGAGAAGCCCGAGAAACGAGCTCGACGAATTTTACGACGAATTCGGATACTTCCCCGCGCTCGCATACGGCGAGGGCGAAAGCGCCGCGGCCGTCAACAAGTTCGAGCGCAGGCAGTCGGTCGCGGTCACGCTCGCCGCGGCGTACGACGACCTCTGCCTTTCGCGGCTTTTAAGGAAAATCGGCGACGCCCCCGCCGCCGAAAAATTCGAGCGCCGCGCCCAAAACTACAAAAACCTCTTCAACCCCGAAACAAAATTCTTCCACCCCAAAGACAGATCGGGCGAATTTATCCAGCCCCTCGACTACCGCTTTGCGGGCGGCCTGGGCTTCCGCGATTTTTACGACGAAAACAACGCCTACACCTACCGCTTTGACACCGCCGGCGACCCCGAAAACCTCGTAAGGCTCTTCGGCGGCAAAAAGGAGCTTTCCCGCGCGCTCGACGGGCTTCTAACTACGCCTCTGGGCAAGCCCAAGCGCGAATTCTACGCCGAAAACGGCCCCGACCAAACGGGCAACATCGGGCAGCTCGCAATCGGCAACGAGCCGTCTTTCCACATTCCCTACCTTTACAACTACGCGGGCGAGCCCCACAAAACGCAAAAGCTCACGCGCCAAATTTTAAAGACGTGGTTTAGAAACGACCTTATGGGAGTGCCCGGCGACGAGGACGGCGGGGCGATGAGCGCCTTCGTCGTCTTTACCCAGCTCGGGTTTTATCCGATAGCGCCGGGAATCGCGGCGTACGAAATTACAAGCCCCGTCTTTACCGAGTCGCAAATCGCGCTTTCTAACGGCAAGACTTTTAAAATTTCGGCGAGAAACAATTCCGAAAAAAACAAATACATATCCTCCGCAAAGCTTAACGGCAAAGAGCTGAAATCCCCGCGCCTGACGCACGAACAAATAATGTCGGGCGGCGAGCTCGTTCTTGAAATGTCCGCCCGCCCAAGCGGGGCGCTTAAAGAATAGGCGCAAAATTGCGCCCTATTCGCCGCCCAAAATAAAAGTTTCGGCCTCTTTTAAAGAGCGGAATATCTCCGCCTCGGGGCAGGATAATTTGAGAGAATCCGCGCTGTCGCCGCCCGTGGCCACCAATAGCGGCATTAAGCCGCCCGCTACTGCTGTTTTGTAGTCGTAAGGAGAGTCGCCGACAATCGCGGATGTTTTGGGATTCGCCCCGAAAAGCTTGAGCGCGGAGTCTATAAACCGCTTTTCGGGCTTGCGCGGGCCCCTTAACTGCGTGCCGACAACACCCCTTAAATATTTTGAAAACCCGAGTCTGCGGCAAATGCGCTCGGCGGAATCCTGCGCCTTGTTCGTAAGGCACGCCGCGGCGATTCCGCGCGAGAAAAGCGACTCCAAAATTTCGAGCGAATAAGGCATGGATTTTAGCCCGCGCATTTCGAACCTTGAAATATTTTCCGCGTAAATCGGCGCGGCCAGCTCGGCGATTTCAACGCCCGCCAGTTTTTTTAGGGTGTTTAGTATGGAGCCTCCCACGCTGCGCACAACCGTTTCGCGCGAAAAGGGCTTTATCCCGAAAGGCTTAACGCTCTCGGCTATGCAAAGGGTTATGGCGTCGTAATTGTCGGCGAGAGTCCCGTCCAAATCGAAGAAAACGAAGTCCAAAGCCATGCTCAGAATTTTTTGAGCGCCGCGCTAATCGAGTCGCGAAGCGCGCTTTGGAGCTTGTAGAAAGAGTCGCTGTCGTCGCCCTTCAAAGCCCGCTTAAAGAACTTCAAAATTTCGGATTCGTCAACGGGAAGCATGGCGGATTTCGCGGAATTTATGCCGAAGGCCTTTGTGGCCGACTGCGCGTAGGAGAACGAAGCCGCCTCCATGACAAAGCCCGCCTGCGCGCGCAAAAATCTCAACGGCAAATCCGAGGCGGGGTTCGCCGCGCACTGCGCCAGCGGCCTTTTTACAAACGGCGCGCAGCCCCAAACTCTCGACAATATCCCCGGGCTTTTCACCGACAAGTCCGCCTCCGAAACGCCGAAGTTAATTTCGCCAAGCTTTATGCCCGTAAACCTGAGCATTCTTAAAACCTCCGCGCTCGTCTTGCGCGCCAAGGCCTCCATACTTTTCGAGAGCTCCCTCCTCAGTTTTTCGCGCTCCTCCAAAGTCAGCGAAAAGCCCGACATTCTGAGGCTCGAGCGCAGGCACGCCAAATCCTTAAGCGAATTTAAAATTTCGTTTGCGACGGCGTCGAAATTGCCGTCGAACAAGGCCGCGCGGTTTTGCTTTAGCATCTGCAGAACCCCGCCGAGCTCCGAGCGGCGGCGGAAGGTCGCGCTCGAGCAGATTTCGTCGAAGAGCTTTGAGAAGTCGCGGAAGCGGCTTTTGAAGGCGTCGTAGCCGAAGCACTCTATGCCGCGGCGCTCGAACTGCTCCCGCCACTCGCCCAAAAGGTTTCATCGCTGCGGTTGATTACGCCCACAAGCGCCACCGACGACTCCAGCATCAAAAACGTGTCCAAAATGCGCTTTTGGGTGTGCCCGAAAAAGTTGTCGGCGTTGACCACAATCATGCATACGTCCGCGCCCGAGACCGCCTTCATAATTTCGATGTCGTGGGCGTATTTGGAGTCGGTAAACTCCTCCATAAAAGTTTTCGCGCACGGCTTGCCGCGGCTGCGGTAGCGCTCGAAGTTCAAAAAGACGGTTTCGGGGTGCTGGAGGCCGGGGGTGTCTATTATTTCGACGGCGCATGAGCCGAGGTTTATAAGGTGCGGCTGCATTTGCTTAGTCTCGCCCGGCAGGGGGGAAATCGCGACCTCGTCGTCGCCCAAAAAGTTCGCGAAGATGCTGCTTTTGCCGTCGTTGGGGCGGCCCACTATTGCGAGTTTATAGACGCTTTTCATACGTTAGCAAAGTTTGAGGTTGCGGCTTGAAATCGAATTTACTTTGCGCTCCCACCATGATTTTTCTACGGGCAGCGGCGCCCTGAACGCTCCGTCCGCCTTGGAGAGCCTGCCCAAAAGATAAACGCTCACGAAGCTTTCCGGATACGCGTTTACGAGGTTTTGTATGGTTTCAAAGGCCTCCTCGTTGTAGTCGTCGGCAAGGCACACGAAGGCCACATTTTTTTTGGAGGCGATTTTTT
>JAGBOM010000405.1 GCA_017633865.1 Opitutales bacterium | reverse complement strand
TGCAAAGAGATTTTGACTATATTAAGAAAAATGCGGTAAAGGCGGATTGTTCCGCCTTTATTTTGTATATGGCGCCGCCGCGAGAGCCGAGAGACTTCCCCCGGCTCGGGGTTGTCGCAAGCAAAAGAATCGGCAACGCCGTGGTTCGCCACCGCGCGAAAAGGATTTTCAGGGAGATTTTCCGAAGCCGCCACCCGTCCGTCCCGTGCGACGTGCTGGTATTCGTCCGCCGCGGGTTTTCAAAATTCGACTTTTCCGCGCTTGTAAAAAAATTTGAGGGCGGCTGCGAGCGCCTCGCAAAACAGCTCGAGCAAAAGCGCGGCGAAAGCGGCCTTCCACAAGCGGAGCTTCCAGAAACGGAATAATGGGCGGGAAAAAAGAATCTGCCGGCGTAAAAATCTGCTCGGTTTTAATAGCGGGCTACAAGCGCTTTATTTCGCCGATAATTCACATTGTTCCCGGAAGCGGATGCAGGTTTTACCCGACCTGCTCGCAATACGCCCTAATGGCGATAAAACGCCACGGCGTTATTAAGGGAATAATTATGGGCTCGTGCCGCATTCTGCGCTGCAACCCGTTTTGCGAGGGCGGGCTCGACTTCCCCCCAGAGAAATTCGAGTGGAAAAAGCTCTTCACAAGGAATCCGAACGCTTCAAAAAAAGTTGACTAAATTCGGGGAAATCTGAGAGAATTTTATTTTTATATTAAAAGATGGACAAGAAGAACACTATAATCGGACTTTTGTTTTTGGCGGCGGCCGCGTACGTGATGTTTACGGGCGGCAAACCCGCCCCCGAGGGCTCGCAAGCCCAAAACGCCGCGCCGGTCGAAATGAGGGCCCACGCCCAAACGCCCGCCCCCGCCGCGGCCCCCGCGAAAATTTCACAAATTTCGGACTCCCAAAAAGAGGAGTTTGCAACGCTCAAAAACGAATTCATGAGCGTAAAATTCACAAACAAGGGCGGCGCGATAGCCTCCGTTGAGCTCCCCGAATTTAAGGAGGCGCAGGGCTCCGACAAGCCCTACGAATTCAACGCCGTTTCCGAATCGCCAGCGCTTGGCATATGCCAAGCGCCCAATGCCGGCGCGGAGCCGCAAGTGTTCCAAAAAACTTTCACTCTCGTAAAGCATACTGAAAACGTCGTCGCCTACGAGTACGCCGATAGCGGCCTAAAAATTACCCGCATCTACTCCCTCGAAAAGGCGGACACCAAGGGCTTCATCCCCTACACCATTAACACAATCACAAAGATTGAAAACCTCTCCGACACGCCCACGCCCCCGCAAAAAATCTACATTAGCCTCGGCGCGATGGAGCCCAACGAAGGCGACATTTACTCCACAAACCACTCCTTCGGCCTTTGCGACGGCAAAGACGCGAATTTCATAAAAGCCGTAAAATTTGTCGACTCCAGCGGCTGGTTCGGCATCGGCGCGTCGGCGGCGAAGCCCTGCGAATTTGCGAACGACAAAAACACGCAGTGGGGCGCGGTTAAAAACCAGTTCTTCGCGGCGGTTTTCACC
>JAGBOM010000404.1 GCA_017633865.1 Opitutales bacterium | reverse complement strand
TAAAAAACCCGCCTGTTTTTTATTGCCTTTAAACTCCGCAAAATTTACGCGCGCAAGCCTATTCGCGGCTTGCGACAAGCACCAAGGTCGACATTGCCGGCAGCGTCAGCTCCGCCGAAAATTCGTAGCCGTCGCACGGAATTTGCGAAGCCTGAACCTTGCCGCAGTTGCCGTCGCCGTTGCCGCAGTAAATTGTCGCGTCCGTATTCAAGGCCTCGCGCCACTCGCCCTTTATCGGGAGCCCGATTCGGTAGCCGGAGCGCATTACGGGCGTAAAGTTGCAGACCACAGCGTACACTTTTTTGCCGGCGTAGCGCAAAAACGATATTACGGAATTGTTGCCGTCGTGGCAGTTTATCCAAGAGAATTTTGTGGCGTCCAAATCTCCCTCCGCCAGGGCGGCGTCTTTTAGATAAAGGTTTGCGGCGTCGGAAACGACCCTTTGTATTCCCGCGTGCTCGGGGTATTCCAAGAAGTGCCAGTCAAGCGAGCTGTCGTACTTCCATTCGTGCGACTGCCCGAACTCGCTGCCCATAAAAAGCGTCTTCTTTCCCGGCCACATCCACATGTAGGCGTAAAGCGCGCGGAGGTTCGCGATTTTATCGCCCCAGTAGGCCCCGCCCATTTTGTTCACCATCGAGCTTTTGCCGTGCACGACCTCGTCGTGCGAATAGACCGACACGAAGTTTTCCGAGAACTGGTACATCGCGGGGAACGTGAGCTGGCCGTGGTGGTATTTGCGGTTTATCGGGTCTTCGCGCATGTAGGCGAGAGTGTCGTGCATCCAGCCCATATTCCACTTGAAGTCGAAGCCGAGGCCGCCCTCCTCTACGGGCTTTGTAACGCCCGCGAAGGCGGTGCTTTCCTCCGCTATCATAATGGATCCCGGGAAGTATTTTTTTACGAGCGAGTTTGTGCTTCTCAAAAATTCTATCGCCTCCAAATTTTCTTTGCCGCCGAATTTGTTGGGTATCCACTCGCCCTCCCTGCGGGAGAAGTCGAGGTAAAGCATCGACGCAACCGCGTCGACCCTCAAGCCGTCGATGTGGAACCTTTCAAACCACGCGAGAGCCGAGCCCGTCAAAAAGTTTTTCACCTCGTTGCGGCCGTAGTTGAACACGAGGGTTCCCCAGTCCTTCTGCTCGCCCTGGCGCGGGTCTTGGTGCTCGTAAAGGCAGGTGCCGTCGAATTTCGCTAGCGCGAAGAAATCCCTCGGGAAATGCGCGGGGACCCAGTCCATAATAACGCCTATGCCCTCGCGGTGGAGGTCGTCAATCATGCGCATAAATTCAAGCGGCGTGCCGTAGCGCTGGGTGGGCGCGTAAAAGCCCGTAACCTGGTAGCCCCACGAGCCGTCGAACGGGTACTCCGAAAGCGGCAGAAATTCGACGTGCGTAAAGCCCATCTTTTTGCAGTACGCGGCGAGCTCGGGGCCGATTTCCGAATACCTAAACGGCCTGCCGCCGTCCTCGACCTTGCGCTTCCAAGAGCCCAGATGCACTTCGTAAACGGATATGGGGCGCTTTTTCCAGTCGGCCTTGGCGCGGGCGCCAATCCACTCCGCGTCGCCCCACTTGAAAGACGAAATGTCGCAGACTATCGACGCGTTGTAGGGCGACGGCTCGAAGCGCATGGCGTAGGGGTCCGTCTTTAAAAACGGGGTGTCGGAATTCGCGGGCAGAATTTCGTACTTGTACTTGACCCCCGCAGTTATCGACGGCACGAAAATCTCCCAAATTCCCGAAGAGCCGAGGGCGCGCATTTGGTGGTAGCGGCCGTCCCACTCGTTAAAGTCGCCTACGAGGCTAACTCTGCGCGCGGTGGGCGCCCAAACGGCAAAGGCCGTCCCGCGGATTCCGCCGCAGGTTTTTATGTGCGAGCCAAGCTTGTCGAAAATTCTGTGGTCGTCGCCCTTGCCTATCAGGTACAAATCCTCCTCCGAAAGGCTCGGCAAAAAGGAGTACGGGTCGTAAAACTGCCTAACCTCCCCCGCGTACGAAACCGTGCGCAGGCGGTACGCGAAAATATCGCGCCCGGGGATTTCCGCCTCGTAAAGCCCCGACGGGTCTATGAGCTTCATCTTGTAGCGCGAGGCCATGTCGTCGTTGACATCGACAACCTCGCAGCTTGCGGCGTCTTTTAAATACGCCCTTACGACGACGCCCTTGGGGGTTTTGTGCATTCCCAAATAATCGTGGGGATTGGGGCAGCGCACTAACAATATGTCTTTTTCTATGGTGGATTTCGCCATTTTTATCGGGGGTTTAAGTTTTATGAAAATTTGCCAAAAGAGTCCTCCCGCAAAGCAAGGGGTTTTGAGAGAATCTCGGAAAGAACCACCGCCTTCGAAAGGCTTTCGCGGTCTGTAATAGCGTCGGCATATGCGCTTAAATAATTGTGTGAATC
>JAGBOM010000403.1 GCA_017633865.1 Opitutales bacterium | reverse complement strand
TATCCGCCGCCAAAACCCCCACGCCGCCCGGGTTTTGGAGCTTTTCGAGCTCGGCGGTTTTTTCCTTTAGGTATTCGTCTTTAAGCTCCGATTTTTCGGGCGCGGAGGGGGCTTCGCCCTCCGGCTCGGCCTTTTCCGCGCCTGCCGCAAGCGCGGAGGCCGACGCGAAAACGAGCGCCGCAAATCCTCTTAAACACCCCTTTATCATATAAAATAATGTTTTAATAAAAATGCGCGTCCGGGCAAGTTATTTTTTAAAAAAATGAAGTTTTTGCCGATACATTTTCGTCCCTAAAATATTGACATTTTTGCGGGCGTTTAAACAATGGGCTATTAAAACGTAAATAAGAAATATATGAGCAAAGAATTGGAAGAATCCCGCGAGCTGAATCTCGATTTTAAAAAGCTTAAAAAAATAGCCCAGTGCCAGGCCGACGTAATTCCGGCCGTCGCCCAGTGCGCCGATACCGGCGAAGTCCTGATTGTAGGCTACGTAAACGCCCTCGCGCTCGAAACGGCTGTGCGCGAAAAAATGGCCACATTCTGGTCCACCTCCCGCAACGAGCTTTGGATTAAGGGCAAAACCAGCGGCGACTACCTCGAAATCGCGGACATTTTGGTGAATTGCGAGCAAAATTCCATAGTCTATAAAGTCCATTTGAAGGGCATGGGCTCCTGCCACACCAAAAACGCCGCCGGCGACGCCCGCTACGGCTGCTACTACCGCAGAATAGTAGAGAAAGACGGCGGCCTCGCCCTCGAATTTCTGCCCGGCGCCGAATAATGATTTTCGCCGCTTTTAATCGTTGATTTTTTAAACGAACACTATACTCTGTAAAACCGAAATTTTAAAGTTAATGCCTTATGAGATTTAAGATAAACAAGGAACACTTTTCAATAGGTCTAAAACAGGTTTCGAGCGTTGTTAGCTCAAAGCCGCAAATGCCCGTTTTAAACAACGTTTTAATCAAGGCCTCGCAGGGCAAGGTTCTTCTTACAACCACTAATCTCGACTTCGGAATCCGCTGCTCGATAACCGCCGACGTCGAGGAGGACGGCGAAATAACCCTGCCCGTAAAAAGGCTCGAAAGAATCGTGGCAAGCACCCCCGAAAAGGAAATCACCGTCGAGTCCGCCGACGGGCAGACCGCCAGAATACGCTCGGGCAAATATGTGGCGCCGCGCTTTAACGGCCTAAAAAGCGAGGAGTTCCCCCCGCTGCCAAGCTTCGTGAACCGCCACAGCTTCGAGCTCGGCGCGCTTGAGCTTTCGTCGATGCTGAAATCGGTTTCCTACGCCCAGAGCAACGACGCCAACCGCTACATCCTAAACTCCGTCTACTTCAATTTTGAGGGCGGCAAGCTCACCCTCGTGGCGACAGACGGCCGCCGCCTCGCTCTCATCGCCCGCGATATTTCCATGCAGGAAGACGACGGCGGCAGCATAATCCTGCCCGCAAAAACCGTCGCCGAGCTCGAGAAGCTCCTGCCGCAGGGCAAGAGCGTGAAAATCTCATTTAACGACCGCCAAGTCGCCTTCGACATCTCTATGCCGGAGGACGCCGAAAGCAGGGGCTTGACCGACTCCATCTACATCGTCTCGAAAATCGTCGAGGGCAGCTACCCGAACTACAAGCAGGTCATCCCCAAAGAGACGGAGTGCCGCATAAAGATTGAGCGCGAGCTCATGGCCGAGGCCGTGCAGCGCGTTGCGATTATGACCAACGACAAGCAGAACTCCGTCAAGCTTCGCATATCCGACAACTGCCTTGAAATTTCCGGGCAGAGCGCGGACGTTGGCGAATCGCACGAGACTATCGACGTCGAGTATTCGGGGCCGGAGGTGCAAATCGGTTTTAATCCGGACTTTCTTTTGAGCCCGCTTAGGAACCTCACGAAGGACGAGGTTTTCTTCGAGTTCAAGAACGAGATGTGCCCGGGCGTGTTCAAGACTCTGGATAATTTTGTGTGCGTGGTTATGCCTTTGCGCGTTTAGGCGGAGGCTTTTGGCGCAGAACTCCGCTTGAAAACCCTTCAAGACCGCTTATGTATGTTAAATACACGCGCGCCCTTGAAGGGTTTTCAATACTCGTTCTGCATCCAAAATCCTCTCGCCTAAAAGAACGAACTCTCAACGTTTAGGCGATTGCTTTTGGCGCATAACTGTGTCGCCGCGTCAAAAAAAGCTTGGAATGAATGTAAATTCTATTCCAAGCTTTTTTATTCCTTGCTCCTTGTTCTGCATCCAAAATCGTTCGCCAAAATAAGAGAGCTTACAACGGTTTTTGGTTTCTTCATCCAAAATAAACTAAACGAACTCTGAACGGTTCTATTTTTTCTTTTTTTAAATTAGACTATTTTTTGGATAATCTCAAACAAGCTATTAAACGAAGTTTAATGCGGGTAAAAACAGAAAAGGCGGGTTGACCAACCCGCCGCATTACCACACAAAATGCGCAAGCATTTCCCGTCGAGGGCGTAGCCTTCGCTTCCGAGGGTCAAGGGCTCTGCCCTTGTTTTTAGGCAGAGATTTTGGATGCAGTTCAAGGCGCGAGAAAAAAATACGCCCGACGCATACTAAGGTATGTGAGGGCGTATTTTTTTTGAAGCAACGCCGAAATGCGCCAAAAGCTCGCCTAAAAACCCCAAGAGCCGGAGAGCAGGACGATATGGGTTTCGATATTTGTCGGGGGGAAGGTTATAATGCTTGTTGTTCTGCAAATTCTTTCGGGCGAGAGGCAGTTGTAGCACTTGTCGCCCTTTATCGCGCAGGGTGTTTTTCGGGCGAGCCTTTTTGCGTTCAGCGGGGCGCCCACGTTTTTTGCGCGCAGAAGGGCGGCGGGTATGTCGCTTTCGATTTTATTTTCGCCCGCCACGATAAAGACTTTTTTTTGGCCGAAGGCCGTGGCGGCGATTCGGTTTCCGTTAGCGTCTATATTTACAATCGCTCCGTCGGCGGAAATCGCGTTTGCGCTTGTTATATAGACGGGGGCGGCGTTTTCGCGCTCGAGGATGCCCGGCTCCTTTTTCAGCCAGTGCCAAAGAACCTCTCCGCGCGCCTGGAGCGTGGGCGCCCAGCCGAGCTCTTGGATAGTCATAGAGCCGCCAATGCCTACGGTTTCCGAGCCGATTTTGTCCAGTATGTATTTTAGCGCGGCGTTTTTGTCCTCAAAAAATTCGGCTTTGAAGCCTTTGCGCCTGAAGTTTTCGATGGCAGTTTTGGTGGGTTCCAGCATAGTTATTCGTTTTTAAAAATTTTTAGACTTTTATAGGATTCGGGGCGCCTGTCTTTTTTTATGGGCATGCGCCCGCGGGCTTTTTCTACGAGGGACAGGTCTATTTCCGCAATTTGAAAATCCTCGACATCGGCGGCGCACTCGCAAACGGGAACGCCGAGCGGGTTTATTATCGCGCTTGAGCCCCCGTATTTTACGGAGTTCGCCCCGAAGCACTCCGTTCCCGCCTGGTTTACGCAGACGAGGTAGCATTGGTTTTCTATCGCCCTTGCGCGGCTTAGGATTTTTAGCTGCTCCATTCTGGGGTGCGGCCAGGCGGCGACGTGCAAAATAATTTCCGCCCCGCTTT
>JAGBOM010000402.1 GCA_017633865.1 Opitutales bacterium | reverse complement strand
ATGGGCCGCGATATTCTTTTTGAAAGAGCCGCCGTAACCGCGAGCGCGATTGCGAGCGCAGCCGCACCCAGCGCCGCCAAAATTTTTAGCGACGACATTATTATCGGGCGGTATTCCACAACGTCCACGCCCGCCACGCCCGCCACGGCAGCCCCGTTTTTCAGCGTTTTAGGCGATACGGCCACGCGCGAGTCTAGCCCGTCGACGTCGTTTTTATCCAGAAAAACAAGGGTCTCGCCGCTTTCGAGGGCGCGGACCATTTCGGGGCTTTGGATTTTTACAGGGCTCATGGGCTCGCCGAATACCGTTATGGCTCGCAGAAGATAGCCGTTGGGGCTTTTCGCAACTATGTAGACGGAGCTTAGCAGAGCCTTTTCCTGAAAGTCCAAAAGCTTTTTTTGCGCGGCAAAATATTCCTCGGGGGAGATTTCGTTTTCGAGAATTTTATTTAGGGCGTCCTCCGAGACTATGTCGACGATTTCCGAGGCGGACGTCTCCAGCATAAAGTCAACAGAGCTTCTTACGGAGTGGATGTTTACATAAAAGCCGTACAAAACCCAAATCAGGATTATGGAGAGCGCCACGGAGATTGTCGCGACGAATATTTGCAGGCCGATTGATGTTTTTCTTAGTCCCGCCATATAACGAACCTAAAGCCTATCATGCGGTCGCTGCGCGCGCTTTTGGACACCGCGCTGAAGGGGATGTCGGAGATGGCGTCCGTCCACGTCTGCGACGAGCCGCCGATTACGCCGAACGTGTTCCCGTCGCGGGCGAACTCCTCGACGTTGCCCAACAGGTCGTAAAAGCCTTTAGGGTTCGCCTCCTTCGACGCCACCTTGTGCGTCTTCATTCCGGAGTTGGACGCGTTCCACGAGAGGGCGTTCAAGTCGGCGTAGCGCAGCGAGCCTATGGCCTCCATGTACTGCGCCTTCGTGGGCAAATCCACTTTGCGCGCGCTCACCCACGAGAGCCTTTTGCAAAAATCAAGGGCGTTTTCTATCGACACTGTCTCGACGGGCAAGTCCGCGCCCGCGTTTCGGCTCCGGTTTTCGCTCATGACCATCGAGTAGAGCTTTTGGTCGACTTCCGTCTTGTACATCCAGGCGTTGGAGTCTTTGCCGAGGCGGATTGTGTTGTTGTTAATAGCGTCCAAAATTTTCGTTATGTTTTGGCCGAGGTAGGAAATGTAGCGCAGGGCGAGCGTCCGCTCCTCGTTTTTATGCGCGCTTAGGGGGTACTCCTTGCGGAGGGTTTCGTGTTCTACGAGGATAGAGTCGGCAAGCCGCACGATTTTGTCGTAGGGCTGGTTTTCCCGCAGCATTTTTTGCAGCTCTTGGTAGTCGGCTTCGATTTTTTTATAGCGCTTGGCGCTGATTGCGGTCTCTTTTTTTGCGGAAATTTCGCGCAGCTTTTCGTCGGAGGCGTAGCGGCTTTTTTCAAAAATCGTGTTGATTTCGCGCTGCATCTCCTCTGCGGCGGCGTATTTTTCGGCGGCGAGGTCGAAGTTGCCCTGCTTCTCAAAGGCCTCGCCCGCCTTCATGTCCTCGGCGATTTCCGAAATCTTCGGGATGGCTTTGAGCGAGTTTATCTCGATTTCAAGCTCCCGCGCCTTTTTATAGTTTACATAGCTTGTGTTTGAAAATTCCTTGTTGATTTTATTTTGGATTTGCAGGGCCTGCTCCAGCAGCTTTTGCGCCTCGCCCCAATGCTTTTGGGCGGTTTCAAGCTCGTAGCGCTTTTCGAGCTCCTCAATCTGCTCGGCGAACGGAGCCGCGCTTACGAGCCTAAGCATTTGCTCGGCCTTGGCGATTATGCGCACGTCGTAATACTCGCTGTCGCGGTACATCACGTTGATTTTGTTTTGGAGGTCGAGAGCCTCCTTGTAGTACTCTATGGCCTTTACCGTCTGCTGCGAGGTGAAGGCGTTGTCCGCCTTGAGCATGAGGCCCGCGACTTTTTCGGCGTCGGCCTTGCCCTTTATGTTTTGCAGGGTGGTGCGCATTCTTGAGATT
>JAGBOM010000401.1 GCA_017633865.1 Opitutales bacterium | reverse complement strand
GGAGTCGGGGTTTTTCTTTTGCGGCATCAAAGACGAGCCCGTCGTAAACGTGTCGGGAAGCTTTATAAAGCCGAATTCGGAGCTGTTCCAAATTATGACGTCCTCGGCGATTCTCGAAAAATGCGCGGCCATTATTGAGCATGCGCAGGCGAACTCCAAAAACACGTCTCTGTCCGCAACGGCGTCCATGGAGTTTTGGGTTAGAATCGGGCGGTTTTTGGCGTCTAAAAAGCCCATCAAGGCCGCTGAATATTCGCGGTCGATAGGCAGCGTCGTTCCCGCGATTGCGCCGCTGCCAAGCGGCGAAACGTTTGCGGAGAGCCAGACGTTTTCGAATCTTTTAAGGTCGCGCGAAAGCATTTCGACCCACGCCAAAATGTGGTGCGCCACGCTCACGGGCTGGGCGCGCTGAAGGTGCGTGTATCCGGGAATCAGAACAGGCTTGTTCTTTTCGGCAAGGTTTAAAAGGGCGTGCATTAGCGACTGGATTTTGTCGCCCACGCGCATTGACGCGCTTTTAAAAAAGAGGCGCATATCGGTTGCGACCTGGTCGTTGCGGCTGCGCCCCGTGTGGAGCTTGGCGGCGGCGGGCGCGATTTTTGTAAGCGCCTGCTCGATATTCATATGGACGTCCTCGAGGGCGGCGTCCCACTTAAAAGCGCCCTTCTCTATTTTATTGAGGATTTCGTTCAGGCCGCGGATGATTTCGCTGCACTCGCTTTCGCTTATTATGCCGCAGCGGGCGAGCATTTCGGCATGGGCGCTCGAGCCTTGTATGTCGAAGTATGCGAGCTTTTTGTCGAAAGACACGCTCTCGCCGAACCTTAGCATTAATTCGCTCGGGGCCTCCGAGAACCTTCCGCCCCAACTTGCCTGCTTGCCGCGATTATTTTTCTTCATGATTTTTATTAAAGGTATGCCGCCCTTTTTTACAAGCAATTTTACGGATTTGTTTTGCCGAAATTAAGGCGCGGAGTTTATCCCCTCGAATAGTTCGCCCGCGAAAAAAGGATTCTCAAAAAAACATTCGCGGGCAAAAAAAAGGGATTCGCTTTGTTTGCGAACCCCCTTCTTCCAAAAATTCGGGCGAAAAACTATGCCGACGTAAGAGACTGGATAATCTGGATGAGCGGCAAAAACAGCGCTATAACTATCGAGCCCACGACAACGGCCATAAGCAAAATCATTATAGGCTCGATGATGGAGGTTACCGCGCCCACGGCGTTGTCGACCTCCTCGTCGTAGTTGTCGGCGATGCGGGTTAGCATTTCGGAAAGCTGGCCGGTTTCCTCGCCCACCTCGACCATGCTGGTGACCATCGAGGGGAACAGGTTTTGCTGCGAAAGCGGAACCGCGAGGTTTTCGCCGTCGCGTACTCTGTCGTGAACCTTGTCGAGCGCCTCGTTTATCAAAACGTTGTTAATCGTGCCGTTTGTGATTTTAAGCGCCTCCAAAATGGGAACGCCCGAGGCGAGCAAAGTTCCGAAGGTTCTGGTAAAGCGGGCGACTATAGACTTCATGACAAGGTCGCTGATTTTCGGGAGCTTCAAAACGCTCGTGTCCCAAAGGCGCTTGCCGAATTTTGTCTTGAAGAACAGTTTTACGAGAACTACAAACGCCGCGACTATAAGCAGCGTCGCGATGATATTCTCCTTCATAAAAGTCGAGATTCCGATTACAAGCTCGGTAATGGCGGGCATTCTCGCGCCCTTTAGCATGTCCTCAAAAATCTGCTGGAATTTGGGGACGACGAAAACCATAAGTATGCTTACGATTACAACCGCCACAAACATGATGACGATAGGATAGACCATCGCCCCCTTGATTTTGCCCTTGATTTTCAGGGCTTTTTCCTGGAAGGTTGCGACTCTGTCCAAAACGACGTCGAGCACGCCGCCGGCTTCGCCCGCGCGCGCCATATTCACGTAGAGGTGGTCGAAAATTTTAGGGTGCTGCGCGAGGCCGTCGGAGAATTTATTGCCCGTGCGCACGTTGTCCGCAATCTGCTCTACAACCGACTTAAAGTACGGGTTGCGCTCCTGCCTGCCGATAACCTCCAGCGAGCGCAAAAGCGGCAAGCCCGCCTTTAAAAGCGTGGCGAGCTGGCGGGAGAAAATCGTGACGTTTTCGTTGCTGACTCCCGTTCCGAACATTGCCTTCTTCGGCTTTTTTGCCGCTTCCGCCTCGGAAATTTCCGCGATTCTGGCCACTTTGACGCCTTTGGAAGTCAGCGCCAAGCGGGCTTTGGCCTCGCTCTGCGCCTCGACAACGTCGTTAACTTCCTTGCCGTCCTTATCTTTGCCTATATACCTGAATTTTGCCATTTTTTTATGTGGGGTTTAAGTGTATTTCAATACCTCGTCGACTGTTGTCGCGCCGTCGAATATGGCGCGCAAGCCGTCGTCGCGCAGGGTGCGCATTCCAAGCTCTATCGCCTTCTGCTTTAGAACCAAGGTCGGAACCTTTGCGGTTATAAGCTGGCGGAGGGCGTCGTTTACAAGAAGGAGCTCGAAAAGCCCCTGTCTGCCTCGGTAGCCGGAGTTTGTGCACTCCGGGCAGCCTTTGCCGAAATAGAACTGCTTGTCGGCGATTTCGATGGGGTCCACGCCGAGCATATCGATGATTTCCTGGTCGGGCTCGTAGGCGGTGCGGCAGTGGGTGCATATTCTGCGCACGAGCCTCTGCCCCAAAACGCCCTCCAAAGACGCCGCAATCAGGTAGGGCTCCAAGCCCATATCCATAAGCCTGGTTACCGCGCCGGGCGAGTCGTTTGTGTGGAGCGTAGCCAAAACGACGTGGCCCGTCAGCGACGCCTG
>JAGBOM010000052.1 GCA_017633865.1 Opitutales bacterium | reverse complement strand
GCAGTCGTGCGCGAGCCCGAACATAATGATAAACACGATTGTCGCCGAGTCTCTCGACGAAATCTGCACATACCTCGAAGGCCTCAAAAAGGAGGACTTCAACGCGGGCCTGCAAAAGAAGCTCAACGAAATCGTCAAGAAGCACAAGCGCATTATCTTTAACGGCGACGGCTACGACAGCTCCTGGATTAAGGAGGCCGAAAAGCGCGGCCTGCCCAACCTCAAAAGCACCCCCGAAGCCCTCAAGCCCTTCACGCTCGACGAAAACATAAAGCTCTTTGAAAAATACGGCGTGTTTAACCGCGCCGAAATGCTCTCGCGCTACGAAGTGTTTATCGAGGAGTACGAGCGCAAGGTGCATATCGAGGCGGGAATCGCAATCAACATCGCAAAAACCATGATTCTGCCCGCAGTGGCAAGGCATATCGCAAACCTCTCGGCCGCCGCGAATTCGCCCTGGAAGAACAAGGACATCGACGCCGAGGGCAAAAGGGCTTCGGAATTGCTCTCGCAAATCGCAAAGGCCTCCGCCGCGCTTTCAAAGGAGTTTGCCAAGGCCAAAAACGAGGCGAAAACAATCAGCGCGATGGCGGAATTGAGAAAGGCTGTCGACGAGGCCGAAACGGTTGTGGAGGACTCGCTCTGGCCGTTGCCCAAATACAGGGAACTTCTTTTCATCTATTAGGCGATTGCTTTTTGCGAATAACTCCGTTTGAAAGCCCTTCAAGACCGCTTATGTATTTTTATACACCGCGCGCCCTTGAAGGGCTTTCAATACTCGTTCTTCATCAAAAATCTATGCGCCTAACAGGGACGCAAAGATTCTTACTCTCGATATAGAAAGACTTTTTTAGAAAAAATTTTTTATGCCTACATTCAGCAAAACTTTCAGCGTAAGGTGCTCGGAAATCGACCGCAACTATCTGCTGCAGCGCGAGAGCATTCCGTTCTTTTTCGAGGAGTGCTTCGCGCAGTACTGCGCGTCGATTTCAATGGCGGGCTACGACATGACCCCGAAAGGCCTCACTTGGATTATCAGCGACATCGCAATCGCATACGTCGCAAAAATGCCGTTTTGGAAAAGCGAAATCAAGGTCGATATTTTCACAAGCGCCATAACCCCGCTGTATCTAAAATTCGACTACGCCCTCTCGTGCGGCGGAAAGATTTTCGCAAAGGGCGCTTTCCGCGCGATTATCGCCGAGCTTGCCGCGCACAAGCCAAAGCGCGCAACGGACTTTGCCGAAAACTTCTCGCTTTCCGACCCATCGGAATTTTCCGAAACCGCGATTGAAAAAATCGCGCCCTTCGGCGAAAAGCTCGGCGAAACCGTCCAGCGCGTGCGCCTTGCCGACCTCGACTTTAACCAGCACCTGAACAACGCCCGATACCTGCCGCGCATTTTGGAGTCCGTCCCGGAGGGCGTAAGGGAAAACTTCGAGACGCAAAATTTTTCAATCCGCTTCCAAAACGAGGCCAAGCTGCGCGACGAAATCCTCTCCGAAACCTTCGGCGACGAATTTGGCAAAAAATTCTTCCATAAGCTCACAAGAGTTTCCGACGGCAAAACGCTCTGCGTGGCCGCGTCCGCCTTCGCCCCCGCCGCAAAATAAAAGCCGAAAAATCAAAAAACTAAGCGGCCTCTTTTGCGCGGAAAATTTGCGTTTGAGGCGCGGGGGTTAATACGGCAAAAATTTTCGCTCAAATAAAGCCTTGATTTTAGCGGGATAAAATTTTTAGCTTGGGGTTTATGGTTGGGCAAGCCAATCTAAAAAAGCAACACTATAAAAATCAAACCTAACCGCATAAAAAGCGCGGGCAAAAAACGGCGGCGTCCGAATTTGTCCGCGAAGTTTTAAGGAGGCTCTTTTGGACATCAAACAACTTACAGCCTTGGCAATCTCGGCGGCGTTGGCGTTTGTCGCGCTCTTTCTGCCCCCGGAGTTTTATCACATCCAAAATTTAAGCGTTATTGAGCAGCGCGTAATCGCAATTTTCATTTTTGCGGCCTTGATGTGGATTAGCGAGGCAATCCCGATTTGGGCGACTTCCGTCGTCGTAATCGTGCTTATGCTTCTTACGGTGTCGGACAGCTCGATATTGTTTTTGCGCGGCGGGAACGTCGAGGGGGGGCGCGCGTTCGGCAAGCTCCTAAGCTCGACCGCCATAATAGCGGCCTTCGCCGACCCCATCATAATGCTCTTTCTGGGCGGTTTTGCGCTGGCCATAGGCGCGGGCAAATGCGGCCTCGACAGGAATTTGGCGCGGATTTTATTCAAGCCCTTCGGCAAAAAATCCTCAAGCGTGCTGCTTGGGCTGATGTTCGTAACGGCGGTATTTTCTATGTTTATGAGCAACACCGCCACGGCCGCGATGATGTTCGCCGTAATGGGCCCCGTGCTGAACTCCATAGATAAAGGCGAAAAAGGCGTAATCGCGCTGGTTTTGGCGATACCAATCGCGGCGAACATAGGCGGCATAGGCACGCCCATCGGCACTCCGCCGAACGCGATTGCGCTCAAGTATTTGAACGACCCCTCCGGCCTTAATTTGGGCATAGGCTTCGGGCAATGGATGCTTGTAATGGCGCCGTTTGTGATTGTGGTAATACTTCTTGCGTGGGCTATTTTAAAGACGCTTTTCCCGTTC
>JAGBOM010000400.1 GCA_017633865.1 Opitutales bacterium | reverse complement strand
TCGAAGGTTTCAACGCCCACCCCGCCGGCGTTTTTCGGGGAGAATTTAGAGTCGAACTTAAAGACTATCTCCCTTTCGCCGACATAGCCGAGGGTTTCGCGAACCACCCTTTTCGCGAATTCGGGGTCGTTCTCGAGGCGGTTCAGATACTCGCGCTTGTAGGCGTTGTCGTTTTTGAGGTTTTCAGCGGCGAGCTCCAAAGACCGCGCTTTTTCGCGCATCTGCCGCCTCTCGCAAAATATGCCGTAGGCGGACGTCGTAAAATACGCCGCCGCCGCCGCGCAAAGAGCCAGCGCGGCAATCCAAAGCAGACCTTTACCCGAATCGGATTTTGACATAGGCTAATCATGCCGCCGCCGAGCCTTAATGTAAAGAGATTTTTTGAGAAATTCGCCCGAAATTTTCAAATTATAATTTGACGCGGAAAATTTTTTAATTAAAAATGTTTCTTGAATGAAAATAATCGAAGGTAAAATTTTAGACACAAACTACGATTTGCTCAACCGCGACAAGCGCCTCGATGAAAACTTGGCGGCCGCGAGCGTCAGGGGTTTGTCAAAGCACTCGTCGGAGCACCATATTTACGACGCGTCTTTTGACAAATCCATGAATAACGGCACGTTCCTCGCCCTCTGCCTCGCGCTCGCAAAATATTTTAGGCGCGAATTTCCGGACGACGGGCGCCTGGGCATAGCCCTCCCCTCCGGCATAGCCGGAAACGCCGCAAACGTGGCCTGCCAAATGGCGGGAAAGGTTAGCGTAAACATCAATTTTACAATGGGCGCGAGCGCCGCGGCGGCCTGCTTTAAAAAGGCGGACGTAAAAACCGTAATAAGCGCCGACATGCTCCGCGCGAAAATCGCCCAAAAAATTCCCGACTTCCCCTGGCCCGACAGATTTTTCGACATCTCGAAAATCCTCAAAAAAATCGGCAAGGCCGAAGTCGTAAAAAACCTCTTGGCTGTAAAGCTCCTGCCCGCCTCCGCCATAATAAGGCTCTACAAAATCCCGACCTCCGGCGGCGACAGGGAGGCGTCCATAATTTTTACAAGCGGCAGCGAGGGAGACCCCAAGGCGGCGGTTCTCACCCATAAAAACATAATGGGCAACTGCCTGCAAATGGAGGCTACGGGCATCGTTACGAAAGACACCGTGCTGCACTCGAACCTCCCGCTTTTCCACTCTTTCGGCCAAAGCATACAGGTCTGGCTTACTTCGATTTTCGCGCACAAGACGGTGGCGGCGGCAAGCCCGCTCGAAGTCAAGCAGAACTTCGACGCCATTCAAAAGGGCAAATCAACCATCATGATTTCCACCCCGACATTTCTGCGCTCGTACCTAAAAAAGGGCGATCCCAAGCAGATAGAGTCGCTAAAATTCGTCATCGCGGGCGCGGAAAAATCTCCCGACGGCTTCAAGGAAATGTGGGAGGAAAAATTCGCGAACTGCCAATACAAAGAGGGCTACGGGCTTACGGAAGCCTCGCCCGTCGTCGCCGTAAACCTGCCCGAAGGCCTCGAAAAAAACAAATACCGCGACTACGAAACCCAAACCCGCGCAAAGGCCGTGGGCCAGCTTTTTGCGGGAATGCAGGCGGCCATTTTAAATCCGGACACCGGGGAATTTCTGCCGATAGGAGAAACAGGACTTCTCTGCCTTAAAGGCGCGAACGTTTTCGGCGGATATTTGAACGCCCCCGAGCTCAACGCCGAAAAATTCAAGGACGGCTGGCTGATTACCGGAGACCTCGCAAGCCTCGACTCCGACGGCTTTGTCTATATAAAGGGCAGGCTCTCCCGGTTCTCCAAAATCGGCGGCGAAATGGTTCCGCACGCGCTTGTCGAGGAGCGCATAATAAAGGCGTTAAAGCAGGAGTGCGCGGAAAAGCCGACAGTCGCAATCGGCAGCCGCGAAAGCGAAAGCAAGGGCGAGGAGCTCGTGCTAATCACGACTCTCGACATCACGCCCTCAGACCTCCGCCGCGAGCTTGCGGACTTCGGCCTCGCCAACTTGTGGATTCCGAAAGTCGTAATAAAAGTGGACGAAATCCCTACGCTTGCAACGGGCAAGCTAAACCTCGGCGAGATTCGCAAAATAGCAAAAGACTCAAAAAAATAGCGGAATAAACCCCCGCCGCCTTCGCGATAAAAAATTTTTGACGAAAAATTCGGATACAAAAAATATTCCGCCGCAAAAAAAATCGGAAAAATAAAAAAATTTTTCCGATTTTTTTTTGGCCGGCTGAAAAACAACTAAATATTTTCGCGGGGGGCTATTTGCAAATAGAGTCGTAAATCGCGCACATATTCGCAAAGTCCTCGTCGCGGCTTGCCGAAATTATCGAGCGGTCGAAATACTTTTCATGCCCAAGCTCGGTTTTGGCGGTTTGCAGGCGCTTTTCAATTTCCTCGGCGGAGTCGCCGCGCAGAGCCATGCGCTCTCTAATTACGTCCAAAGACGCGGGCTTTATAAAAACGCTGTTTACCCTGCCGGCGATGCGCTCGTCGCTTTTCGCGGCCTCGCGCCAAGTTTTCGCGCCCTGGA
>JAGBOM010000399.1 GCA_017633865.1 Opitutales bacterium | reverse complement strand
GATTTTGAATTTTTTTATATTGCGCCGCATTGTTTGGGAAATACGCCAAACGTTTGGGAAAAGCGGCGGTTTAAAAAAAAGCGTTGCATGTAAATTGCAACGCTTATTTTTTGCCGTTTAAGGGCGGATTATTCGCGCGGGTTTTCGGCGGGCTTAGCCTATGCGGACATATTTTAGTCCGCAGAGGTTTGTGGAGGCGAGGGCGTTTCTGCCGTCTATTATCACGGGGTTGTCGGCAAGGCTTTTAATTTTTTCCCAATCGGGCATTCTAAACTCCTTCCATTCCGTGACGTGGAAAATCGCGCAGGCGTTTTTTGAGCATTCGTAGATGTCGGGCGCGTATTTTACAACGTTGCCGATTCTTCTTTTGCATTCGTCCATGGCGACGGGGTCGTAAACGGAAACTTCGCAGCCCGCCTTCAAAAGGCTGTCTATCAAAACCAGCGACGGAGCCTCGCGCATGTCGTCTGTTTCGGGCTTGAAAGCGAGCCCCCACACCGCGACTTTTTTGCCTTTCAAATTTCCGCCGAGGGCTTTTTCAAATTTTTTAAAGAGGATATTTTTTTGGGATTCGTTTACTTCCTCAACCGCGTCCAAAACCTTCATGTTCGCCCCGAGGCTTTTCGCCGTTTTTATAAGGGCTTTTACGTCTTTGGGGAAGCACGAGCCGCCGTAGCCGCAGCCGGCGTAGAGGAATTTTGAGCCTATGCGGGAGTCGGAGCCTATGCCGCTTCTAATCATGTCGACATTCGCGCCGGTAAGCTCGCAGAGGTTCGCGATTTCGTTCATGAAGGATATGCGGGTGGCAAGCATTGCGTTTGCGGCGTATTTCGTCATTTCGGCGGAGGCTATGTCCATAAAAATGACGCGGAAATTTTGCAGCAGAATGGGTCTATAAAGCGACTCCATAATTTGGCGCGCCTTGTCGGAATCAACGCCCACGACAACCCTGTCGGGGCGCATAAAGTCTTCAATGGCGTTGCCTTCCTTTAAAAATTCGGGGTTTGATGCGACGTCGAAGGGGATGTCGACTCCGCGCTTTTCAAGCTCCGCCTTTACGGCGCTTCGCACTTTTTCGGCGGTGCCTACGGGAACAGTGCTTTTAGTTACGACAAGCGCGTATTTTTTCAGGTTTTGGCCGATTTCCTTTGCTACGCCCAAAACGTATTTCAAGTCCGCGCTGCCGTCCTCGTCGGGAGGCGTTCCCACGGCGATAAAGACGACCGACACATTGTCCAAAACTTCCTTTAGGCTTGTCGAAAATTCGAGCCTGCCCGCCTTGGCGTTGCGGCTTACAAGGGTGTCCAAATTCGGCTCGTAAATCGGGATTACCCCGCGCTTGAGGGATTCGATTTTTTCCGCGTTTAAATCGACGCAGCAGACGTTCACGCCCATTTCCGAAAAGCACGCGCCCGTCACAAGCCCGACATATCCCGTACCTACGATGGCGATATTCATATATAAATTTATTTAGCGGTTTTTGTCTAAAAACTTGCCTTTAAGTTTTGCGTTAAAAATTTTTATCGTGGGGCTTTATTTTTGGAGGGCTCCGCACTCTTTAAGGATTTCGTCGGCGGCGTTCAGCACTTTGTCCCACGAGGCGTTTTTAATGGATTCTTTAAACTCGGCCTTCGAGAGGTTGTCGCTTACAAGCTTTAAACTGCGGGTGTTTCCGTGCGCGGAGCGGATGTAGAAAAGCTCCATGTCGAAAACGGCGGGCTCCGATATTTTGGCGTTTTCCACGAAGAAGTCTGCGGTGTAGCAGGGCGCGCCGCTTTTTGAAAGCTTCAGGCTTTTTTTCGGGTCTTCGATTTTGGAAACTTTCGACACTTCAAAAAAATCGCCGATTTTATGCGAGTTGCTGCCGCAGTAGCCTATGTTTATAATCGGAATTTTTGGCGATATTCTTACTTGGCGGAGCGCGTTTTCAACGTTTTCGCCGCCTACGCCCGTAACGACGCACGCTATGTCTTTTGAAATGTAAAAATTCTCGCTTTTCTTTTTTAGGCCGTAGCGGGCTATTATGCGGTTTGCCTCGTCGGGAATAGCCGCCACAAAAACGGCCTTTGCCGCGAACGCGTTTTCGCCCCGCGCGGAGGAGGGCTCGCCGACGAAAATCGGGGCGGCGGTGTTTTCGCTGGCGCACGCGCCCAAAAAGAGCGCGGCGCAAATTAGAATAAACGAAAGAAGTTTCTTAAAATTTTGCATATAAAAAAATTTATTTTATTTGCGAATTATGTCAACGCAAAACGCGAAAAAAAATCCGCCGAGGCAGGCGGATTTTTGAAACGCAAATT
>JAGBOM010000398.1 GCA_017633865.1 Opitutales bacterium | reverse complement strand
GGCGACTCCGCCGAGGTCTTTGAAAACGGAACGAGGATTTTTTTCGGGACGTGCTTTTCAAAGACGGACACCGAAAGCGCGGAGGCGAAGGAATGCGCCTACGTCTTTAAAAGCCCGTGGTTCGACCTCGAAAGAATCCCGTTTATGCAGGGCTGGAAGGGCTACGACGCCTCCTCCGCTAACCCCGAGCAGTCCGTATTCCGCAAAACGAAAGCCCTGCTCGGCGAAGACGAGGACGGCGCGAAGATTTCAATCTCCGAGCAGATTGCGGAAATCTTAAACTACGCAAAATCCATGTCCGCAAACCTCGACTTCTCGGCGGCGGGTTTTTCGTCGCAAATGCCCTCCGACGAAATGCGCGACATGACCTGCGACGAAGCCCTCAAGCGCGTCCTAAAATGGGCGCCAGACGCGGTCTCGCATTTCGACTACTCGCAAAACCCGCCGCTTTTAAAAATCGAAAAGCGCTCCTCCCTCGGGAGCGCGGACTTGTCGCAATGCAAATTGAAGTCTTTAAAATACTCCGAAAGGCCCGATTTAAGACCCGAGAGCGTGTGCGTCGTCTACGAAAAAACGAACTCGCACAACGGCGCAGCCTCGGAAACCTTCTCTAAAGACCTCTACCCGCCGAACGCAGTCGAGGGCGCGAAGGGCTCCATTGCCATAAGCGTGAAGCTGGGCGGGTATTCAAGCTGCGCGCAAAACCAAAAAATCGAAACCGCGAACATAGACCTGTCAAGCGCGGCGTGGTGGCGATCGAAAGTGCCTTTTTTAAACGACCCGCGGCTGACGTCGTTTACGATAAGAAACGCCCGCCGAAATTCGTCGCTGCCGCGCGAGCTCGTAAGCGGAAGCGTGAGGGAGTGGATGCTGAAAAGCCTCGAGCGCGACGAGGCGAAGTGCGAAGTCGAATACGAAATGCAAAATAGTCGCAAGGGCGTAAAAAGCTTCAGCGTCAAGCTTCTGGCGACCGACGCCTCCACCATGACCTACTCCAGAAACGTCTATACAACAAAGGAGGAGGCGCAGCCCGCAGGCCTCGCGCGGGCGATTTACGAGGCGGCGAGCGTAGCGCAGGTCGAGGGCGAGGCGGAAATTTTGTCGCCCGCGCCCGCAGGCATTTTCTGCAAAAACGCGGAATTGGAAGACAAATTTGAAAACGCCACCGTAAGCGCGCTTAGCCTAAACCTTAAAAGCGGATTCGCCCTCGCGAAGTTCGGCCCGCCCGCGCACCTCTACCCCGCCGACATCGCCCAAATGTACAGGGCAAGCCGCGGCAGGAAAATCTCCGTTTCAAACGCCCGCAAAGAAGCCAAAAGCCCCGGGACTGTCGAGATCCCCGGCGACGAATCCTTCTGCGCCGAAAGAGTCGCCCAAATTTACGAAAGCTGGGAAAAGCTCACTATCGCGCCCGAAGGCTCCGGGAACTCCAACTCCGTAAACATCGACATAAGCGACATCGACCCCAACGACCCGGACGTCGAAATAAAGCTGCGCAAGGTTGTCGTGGCGGAAAACGGGCAGGCAAAATACGCCTACGTTTTAATGAGCGAACCCTTCTAAAATATGCCCCAAAAATTCATAACATTGGGAAAGCTTAACGGCTTCAACACGTTCGTCAGGCAAAGCGAGCCCGAAGACTTTGCAGGCCGCGCGCGCCTGGGGAATTTCGGCCTGCAAAGAGCCTCCGAAATCTACTGGAATTTAAGGGGCGTAAATCTTTCGCTAAGCCTTTCGGCAAGGCTCGCCCAAAGGAACAACCCCTACGACACCTCCCCCGCGGGCGTAAGCGGGTACAGAACCTACAGCATCTCGGCCTCTAACTCCGCGCAATATTTTTTAAGCGACATCGCAGACGGCGCGGGCAACTCCGCCGTAAACGCCGCATTCCCGCTATTCGCAAACCCGCCGCACTCGGGGGGCGACCCGCGCGTCATGGAAAACATCGAATTCTCCGCGGATCTTCTTGAACACGAAAACGCAAGCGCAAGCCTCGGCGGGATAAACCTGTACGGGCCATTTATAGACCCGAATTTCGCCGCCGCGCTAAACGCCAACCCCTTCACGGTAAACGGATACTGCTTCGCTCTCGAATTCCAGCTTCCCGCGGCGTTTTCAGACATAGTAGCGGGCACAAGCGCAGACTCAATCCACGCGCAAAGCAGCTTCGCCCACACGACGCAATTTTTGGGCTGCGCGGTTCCATACTACGTGGCCTTCGCCGTCCCCGCGCAGGACGTTCAATACTCGATAAGCCTCGCCCTCGACGCGGATTTATACAGCCAGGCAGACTATTTTTGACGGCGCTTTTGGCGAAGGCCGAGCCCTCGACGTGAGATGCTTCGCATCTCGTGTGAGTCTTCGGCGCGGAGCCCCGCGCCTCTTTCCAAAAAACGCATTAAACTTCGTTTAATAGCTCGCTCTAAGAAAAATTCTATTTAAAAATACTCTTATAAATAAAACCGCCCAGAGTTCGCTGTTTTTGGGGCAGAGATTTTGAGCGCAGTTCAAGAAGCAAGAAAAAGCCGCGATAGGCGCATATTTTTATATGTAACTATTGCGGCTTTTTTCGAAGCGACACAGAAATGCGCCAAAAGCTCTCCCCAAAATTAGGCGCATTGATTTTGGATGCGGAAGCAGGCGCGAGGAACAAAAAAGCTTGGAATAGAATTTACATTCATTCCAAGCTTTTTTTGACGAAGCAACGAACTTCCGCGCCAAAATCAATCGCCTAAAATTTCGGACATCCACTCCTCCCACCGATCGTCCACAACCGCCATCGAGGGCTTCGGAGTCCAGTCGTTATTGTAAACCGAGAAGTTCAAAGGCTTGAACGAGCCCGCGACCACAACGCCCTCCTTCGAGGGGTCGACATTGTCGACGGCGATGTCCACAAACTCCCAGCCGAAGTTCGTGGAGTTCGCAATCGTGTTGCGCAAAAGAGCCTCCATTTCGTGCGGGAAATAGTCCGTGCCGTTTATCGTCATGTGCTCGGTTACAGCCCAGTCGCGGCCGGTGGCGGCCATAACTTCGCGCACGCGGGCGTACGCCTTCGCGTTCGGGCGGCGCTCGTCGAAGTGCCAAGACCAGTTCACCTGCAAAATGTCGGGCTCGGTGAGGTTCAAGAGGAAGTTCATGGGGCTGCCTACGCGCGCGGCCATCGTCTTTTCGGCGGCGTCGAGATAGTCGGAGGCTATCCAGACGGGCTTATCGCCGAAGCCCTCGCGGTAGGCGCGGGCGTCGCCGTTTACCCAGTCGGCGAGCCAGTGCCCCCTGAAGGTGTTCCAGCAAACGTCGAAAACGAACTCGTCGGGGACGGGGAAGGTTTTGGGGAATTCGGGCGCGTTCACGCATTTTTCGGCGCACCAGGCCTCGTACGCCTTCTTTGCGGAGGCGGAATAGTCGAGGTAGCGCGCGCCCATGTACTGCGGCTCTACGGTCGTTTCGCAATAAAGAAAGTCTTTGTCGGAGAGCGCGCGGGCGATGTTGCGGATAAAGTTGCGGGAGCACCTCAGGTAGTCTTCGTCGAAGAGCGAGGGAACCACGGAGGCGTACGCGTATTCGGTGTCGCTGGCCTTTTCGCCTTTGGAGTCGACCGCCACGGCGTTCGGGTGGCTTTTCCAAAAGCCCGCGGGCAGGGTGCCGCCGCCCACGCCGTAGGTTTCGACAGACAAAGAGGCGAACATTCCGTTTTCGTTTATGGCGTCGATAAGCCTTCTAAGGGGCTGTATGTCCGCCGAGATTGTGCCGTCGCCCACGAAGTCGAAGTGGTGCCAATAGCAGTTGAGCGCGAGGTTTGTGTAGCCCTTTTTCGCGATTATGGGCAGGTGCGAGATAAGCTCGTCTATCTGCGCGGCGTTGCCGTAGTCGCGCAGGGGCTTGCCGCTTTTCATGAACTTCCACTCGCCGTCGATGTAGAGCCTGCCGTTTTTAAGCTCGCAGCTTTTGCCGTTTATGATTCTCGATTTCATCTACTTTAGCGAAATTAGGATTGTCTGGATTTTCTTGGGCGCGAGCGTCGCGCGGACGGCGTTGCCGGAGAATTTCGCGCTCTTTTCGGGCTCCTCGTTCATGTTGCAAATCTTGGCGGAGGCGATTTTTTTCGGCAGCGAAACCGAGCAGCTTTGCTCTTTGTTAGACGGGTTGAAAAGCCTTATCAGCACGTCGTTGGACCTCGCCGCCTTCTTCGCGCAGGAAAGCTGAATTACGGAGCCGTCCATCGACAGAGCCGAGCCTTCAAGCGGCAGAGCGCCGCCAGCCCTCGCCTTTGTTTCCGCCGCCAAAAGCGGGGCGGCGAAGCGGTCGGCGCGCGCGAAGAGGCCTTCGTAGCTTTCGCCGAAATCGCCGAAGCAAAGCGCGTATTTATAGGCGTGCGCGCCCTGCCCCTGCGCGAGCTCTTCGGGCTTGTATTCGAGGTCGTAGTCGCCCGAGGTGCAGATTTTATTTTCAAAAGCCCTTGTGATTGTAAGGGCGAACTTGCCGCCCTCGAAGGCTTCGTACTCCTTCAGGCCGCCGCCCAAGACCGCGAAGGATCTTTTGCCGTCGCGCACGCCCGCGAACCTCGCCATCGGGAAGGTGAGCTCGGGCATGTAGGAATACGGATTTTTCTTGTCGCGAATGATTCTGCGCTCGGCGACGTCGAACACGACTTCCGCGAACGAGTTTTCCGCCTTGGCGGCGGTGTCGAAAATCGCGCGGAGCCTGTGGTTTTTGCACCTGTTCTCAAACTTTACCGAGACCTCCAAGTCTTTAGAGCCGGCCTTCAAAAGGTATTCGACCTCGAACTTTGTGGGCACCAAATTTTTGGCGAGGCGCTCGGACTGGCGCCAGTCCATATAGTCGC
>JAGBOM010000397.1 GCA_017633865.1 Opitutales bacterium | reverse complement strand
CGCATTAAACTTCGTTTAATAGCTCCTTCAGATAAAATCCGAATAAAAAATAGTCTAATTAAAAATAAGAAAAATAAAACCGTGGTAAGCTATCTTGTTTTGAGGCAGAGATTTTGAGCGCAGTTCTATGAGCAAGAAAAAAAACAAAAATTAGAAAACGCAGTGAGTTCGTTTTTTTAGGCGAGAGGATTTTGGATGCAGAACGAGTATTGAAAACCCTTCAAGGACGCGCGGTGTATCTTTAATATACATAAGCGGTCTTGAAGGGTTTTCAAACGGAGTTATTCGCCAAAAGCCTCCGCCTAGAGTTTTACCTCATCCCAGAGCTTGTAGCGCTTCTTGTTGTTCTCTCCCAAGTCCTTTATGACTTCGCTCTTTTCGAGAACCTCGGCGGGGATGTTCATTGTGGGCATATTCTTGAGCTCGTCCGACATAAGCTCGCGCGCCTTCCAGTTTACGGCGTCGTACTGCGAGAACTCCATGTTTTGGACGGCAACCTCGGGGCTCGTCATAAAGTTGATGAACTCGTAGGCCAAGTCCAAATTCTTCGCGCCCTGCGGGATTACCCAGTCGTCGCAGGAAATCGACATGCCCTCCTTCGGGAACATAAGCTTGATGTGCGGCTTTTCGGCGATGACCTGCGCGAGGTCGCCGGAGTAGCCGTGCACGAGCACGAATTCGCCGGTGGCGATGCCGGTTTTGTACGCTTCGGCGTCGAACTTGGCGACGTTTTTGCGCCAATTTAAGATTGTTTCCTTGGCCTTGGCAAGCTCGGCGTCGTCTACGCTGTTGAGCTCGAAGCCGTTGTATTTAAGGGCGGCGCCGATAGTTTCGTGAATGTCGTCAAGAAGCGTCATTCTGCCCTTGAAGCGGGAGTCGGCAAAAACGCTCCACGACTGCGGAATGTCCTTAACCTTGTTGGAGTCGTACGCGACGCACGCGTAGCAAATCATGTAGGGGACGCTGTAGAGCATTTCCTTGTCGATAGCGCTGTCCTTGAGGTATTTCGGATTGACGTATTTTAGGTTGGGCAGCTTCGACTTGTCGAGGGGGATAATCATCTTCTCGTCGAACATGACCTTGGCCATGTAGCTCGAGGGCTGGAGGACGTCGTAGCCGACCGCGCCGCCCTTGATTTTGGCGTAAAGAGCCTCGTTCTTGTCGAATGTGTCGACAATAACGCGGCAGTTGAACTTTTCCTCGAACTGCTCGATGGATTCGGGCGCGATGTAGTCCGACCAAACGTAGATGTGGAGGGTCGGCTTGGAGCCTTTGCAGCCCCAGAACGCGAGCGCGCACAGGCACGCCAAGATAAGAGTCAATATTTTTTTCATACCGATTTCCTATTTGCTATTATTTGTCCTAAAATGGCGACGCCGAAAGTTATCGCCATAAAAATCACCGAAAGGGCGTTTATCACCGCGGGGCTGCCGTGCTTCATCATGCTGAACACCTTTACGGGCAGCGTCGTGCTGCCGGGCCCGCCCACGAAGAATGTAATCACAAAGTCGTCCATCGACAGCGTAAAGGCCATCATGGCTCCGGCGGCTATGCCGGGGGCGAGCAGCGGGAGTATGATTTTAAGAACGATTCTGCCCCAGTCCGCGCCCAAGTCCTGCGCCGCCTGAATCAGCTGGAAGTCGAAGTCCTGAAGGCGGGCTAAAACCGTGAAGGCCACAAAGCTCACGCAAAAAGTTATGTGCGCCAAAACTACCGTAAAAAGCCCCAAATCAACGCCGACGCTCACAAAGAGCAAAAGCAGGCTTATGCCCATCAAGATTTCCGGCATCACCAAGGGCGAATAAACGAGTATGTAGTTGGCCTCCTGCAGGCGGGTGCGGTAGCGGTACAAGACCCACGCGGCGAGCGTCCCCAAAATGGTCGAAAACACTGTGGATACTACCGCGATTATAAAAGTGTTCAAGGTCGCGTCCAAAATCGCGGCGTCGTTAAATAAAGCCTCGTACCAGCGCAGCGAAAAGCCCTGCCACTCGCCGCCGAACCTCGACCTGTTAAACGACTGCAAAACAAGCGTCAAAATCGGCAGGTACAAAAACGCCAGAGCCGCGATTGTCGCGATTAGCGATGTGAATCTCGACTTCATTTTCCGCCCTCCCCGCCCATGCGCGCGCGCAAAAACGCCTTCAAGTTCCTGCGGTTAAAGATTAGAGCCGCGAAAATCGGCATCAAAATAAGGGTCGCCAAAATGGCGGCGTAGGCCGCGGCCTCGGGCAGGTTGCGGTTGCCTATGGCCTTAAGGGCAATCTTGTTTCCGATAAGCTCGCTCGAAATTCCGCCCACAAGCTCGGGTATGGCGTACGAGCCGAGCGAGGGGATAAACACTATCAAAAACGCCGTGATTATCCCCTTTTTTATGCCCGGGATAAACATCGAGCAAAACGCCTTGAACTTGCCCGCGCCCAAGTCGCGCGCGGCCTCCAAAAGCGAGAAGTTGAACTTCTCGGCCGCCGCGTATATGGGCAAAATCGCGAAAGGCAGGTAGGTGTAAACCGTTACCGCAATAACGGCGCCCACGTTGTTAAGCAAAAACACGTCGTCGGGCATTCCGAAAAAAAGAAGCGTTTTGCGGAAAAGCCCGTCGGGATGCAAAACAAGCCTCCACGCGAAAATGCGTATTAGAAAATTCGTCCAAAGGGGCAAAACAAGAGCGAGCAAAAGCCACGGCCTCCACGCCCTTTTCGCGCACGCGATGTAGTAGGCTACGGGTATCGCCGCCACTATGCATATAACGGTTACAACCGCGCTTACCCAAATTGTCCGCCACAAAATAAAGACGTAGTTTGACGAAAACACGCCCGAAAGCGTCTGAAGCGTCCAGCCGCCGCCGATGCCGCCGCCGATGTCGGACGGGCGGAACGCTATCGTAAAAATCAATACGGACGGAATTACAAAGAATAAGGCGAGCCAAAGCGCGGTTGGCAGACTAAGCAAAACTTCCGTGATTTTGCGCGGCTTTATCGCGCCGCGGGAAAGGTTTTTCAGATTCGCGTTGCCGTCCATATAAAAATCCCCCAACGCTAACTTTCGCCGCTGTTCGCGGAGTTTGAAGAGGCGAGCATGCTCACGTCGTCCTTATGGAAGGCTATCCAGACCTCGTCGTCCCAAGTGGGCTGGCGCAGGTCGAGATAGCAGCGGTTGTGCTGCTGGCGCACGCAAATTCTGTGGCTGCCGCACTCCACCCAATAGTTCGTCTGCGGCCCCTGGTAGACGATGTCCACAACCTTCGCCTTCGCGAAATTGAGCCCCGCGGCCTCGCTGTCGCGCGGCTTGTCCATGTAAATGCGGAATTTTTCGGGGCGCATGCTTATAGAAACGCCGTCGCCCGCCGAGAGCCTGCCCTCGTT
>JAGBOM010000396.1 GCA_017633865.1 Opitutales bacterium | reverse complement strand
CGTTTGGACTTAATTTTCTTAAGTCATGTTGACATACTCTTTTCAGAAATATGCCGGTTCGCACAATCGTACTTAGTAAACTTTAAAAGATCAAATCTTTCGGCTACCTTAACAGCAGCCCCCCTTTCAAGTGAAAGAAAGTCGCCCATTAAGAACTAGCCCCGTTCTTTTGTCAAGAAATTTTTTCGGATTTTTTTCAAAACCCAAAAAAAATATTTTCTCAAAAGATCATTCCCTTTCCTCCCTTAAAAGAAGAAAGGCAACCCAGTAAGAACTTCCCGCTTCCGGTTGTCAACAAAAAATTTTAGGTTTTTTGTTTTTTTCGAAAGATTTGAAAGAACTATCGGGTTTTTTAACGCCCAAGCGGAAAGCCTCGCGGCTCTCATTGAGCCCCACCTGTTTAATGGTGAAAGCTCCATATACAGAACCTTTATCCTCCCCTTGTCAAATCTTTTTTTAAAAATTTTTTAGAGAGAAAGTTTTTTAAGGGCGCGGGCTTATTTTTAGAGACCTTTTGGATATTATTTTGCGGGTTCAGAATTTTCCGCAGGCTTTTTTGGAGAATTTTTCTGGAAGTATTCCGCTACCGCGGGGACAATCGGAAGGTCAAATTTCACCGTTTTTGCCTCGTTTGTAAATTCGGATTCCAGCTCTTTCACCCGCTTTTCAAATTCGGCTTTATTTTCGTCGTTAATTACTTTGTTTTCAAAATACTCGACGCAGGAAGAGATATACTTGCTGTCGACACCCTTATTTTTCGCGACTTTCGCGTATGCGTAAACTTCGCAAGAGTGGCCGTCCTTCTCTGTCAATTCATTTACCAAAGCGCATGCGATATCCCCCATGCGTTTTTTATAGATAGGAAATAAAAAGCGCAGGATTTTCAGGCCATTTTCGACATCTTTTATTTTTGGGTCTTCGGAAGAAAGCAACATATAAGCGTATTTACGCAAACATTCGGCGTCGCCTTTCCTTGAGCCAATAAAAAGCATGACAAGAGCCATTTCCTCCGACGCCTCCACGCCCAAGCCTTCTTTGTACATTTGAGCCAAATCTTCCGCGACTGAAAAATCGCCGAGGTCCATCGCCGAATTAAGCTGGCGAAAGGCGGATTTATAATCTTTTTCGCCCGCGTAGACATACCCAAGATTTCTGACAGCTTTCTTGGAGCCCAACAAGCCCGCCTTTTGAAGATATTTTTTGCACTCAGATTTGTCGTTTTTTGAGTAGTAATAATCGCCGAGAGTTTCCGCCGCGGAGCGGTTGCCGGCGTCCGCGGCGCGCTTAAGCAGCTCAACGCCCCGTTCTTCGTTTTTTTCGACGCCGCCCTCGCCTTCCAAAAGCAAGTAGCCGTAGTCGGCGAGCGCGGAAGGGACGCCTTTAGAGGACGCGATTTTAAGATATTCAACGGCCTTTAAAATTTCCTCTTTTGTTTTCGCCTCTTTTTTCAATGCGCGAAACATCTCGTAGGCGCATTCTCCGGAGCCGTTTTCGCAGCCGAATTTGTAGAGTTCAAGAGGCGTTTCATTTGAAGATTTTATTACGCCCCGCCCGATTAAATTCGCCTTCACAAAGCACGCGAGAAATATTTTTTTATCAAGCGCCATTTCGTAAAATTTTTCGAAATCCGCAAGGTCTTCCTCGGGGTTGAATTTATCCGCCCAAATTTCGAATACGCGCTTCAGCGCAAAGCTGTCGGCGTTTGCGGCGGCGATTTTTTTATAGAGCTTGAGCGACTCGTAGACTGTCGAGATTTTCGCGAGCTCCGCCATCGCAGACAAGTCGCCGGCGTCCGCGCGCTCTTTAAGCTTTTCTTTTGCCAAATTTTTCTCGGCGATAGCCTTGTTTATTTTTTCGGAAAGAAGCGTTGTGCAGACATAGTTTACCGCGGGCTTGCAGTCGAAGGCGTATGACCTGCGGGCAAGCGCCATTGCCTTGCCGCGCATGGAGCGGGATTCGTAGTAGTTTATCAAATACATTATGCAGTTGTCTTCGCCCTGGCGCGCGGCCTTTTCCAGATATTCAAGCCCGAGCTTTTCGTTTTTTTCGAAATCCGCGCCCTCGACATAAAATCTGCCGACGAAAAGGCCCGCAAGATCTAAGCCCCCGTCCGCGACGCTTTTCAATTCCTCCAAAAGAGCCTCTTTTTCTTTTTTGTCTTGGGATTCTTTTATCTTGCCGAACGCCAGCGCCGCCCGGGCCATAAGGCAAGTTTTATCGGCGGCGGCTTTTTTTAAATATAGCATGCTCTTTTCGCGGTCGCCCTCCCCCAATAAAATGTCGGAGTAATGAAAGCACGCCTGCGCATTGCCCAAGCCGCAGGCGATTTCCAAGAAAACCTTTGCCTCATCAATGTTTTTTTCAAAGCCGTTTTTGCCGAAAGCATAGGAATTTGCCAAAACCAAGGCGGCGTTTGCGTCGCCAGACTGGGCGGCGACTATCGCTTTTTCCTTTCCGTTTTTCAAAACTTCGCGCGTTAGGATTTCGCCTTTTATGTTGGTAGAAAGCATATTCAAGTCATGCCCGCCAAGCACTTGGAGCTTTTGGCAATATTCCAACGCCTTGTCCAAGTCCTTTTTAACGGAAACGCCCAAAAAATAGCGCCAGGCAAGCATTATAAGCGACTCGGGGTCGTTTTGCTTTGCGAGCCCCAAGCGTTTTTCAAGCGGCACTTCGTCGAAAACAAATTTAACGTCGAGCTTTGCGGAGCCCAAGTCGGCGGATAAAATTCCCGTGTCGCTTTCCCTAAGCGTGACATTGGAATCGATGCTGATTGTCATTTCCTCATCGACTTTGAAATCTAAATCAACCGCGTAAGAAAATCGCGAAAGCGCAAACGCCGAAACAAACAAAAGAAATTTAAAAGCTTTCATATTTATATAAATCCGCAAAACAGTTAAACCTTACTAATTGATTATTAAAGCGATTATCCTTGCGAAGGCAACGCAAAAGAATCACTCGTTGGATTCCACGCGGTATTCGGCGGCGATTTTCGCTATCACGCGCATCACCTGCGCCTCGAGGACGCTCCCGCGGGAATAGTCCGCCTTGGCGACGAAGTTTACGCGGTTTTCGTTCAGGAGCTTTTCGGAGCTTTTGCCCTTACGGCGCGAGCCGTCGTGCACGGCGATTGAGTATCCGCCCTGGCTTTTTACAAGCTTCATGGCGGGGATGTCCGTCATGCCGTCGCCTATGTAAATCATGCGCTTAAAGGGCACGGGGCGGTCGTTTTCGGGCATATAGTGGTTGATTGTTTTTTGGGTGTCCCAAACGCCCTTGTTTATGCGGAAAAGGAACTGCATTTTATTCGTGTAGTTTATGCACTGCGCAGGCCACACCGCCGCCCCGCTTTCGTCGTACATAAACGACGAGGCGAAGATTTGGTCGAACTTCCCCCCGATTTTGGAGCCCTCAATCATCTCCTTTATGCCGGACGATATCACGAAGTGTTTGAGCTCCGCGCCGAGCGATTTGGCGTAGCTTTTTGTGCGCTCGAACCAGTCGGGGACGATTTCGGAGAAGAGCTCGCCGTTTTCGCTTTCGCGGTTAAATTCGGGGGATAGCCCCTTGAAGAATTCGACCTGCTTGCCGAAGTTTACGAAGTCTTCGCGGCGGATTTTTATTTTCGCCTCCTTGGCGCGGCGGCACATGAGGTACATGTAGGCGAGAATGAGGTCGCAGTCGTTTTTTTTCGCCGTCATAGAGGCGTCCGACCAGAATTTTTCGGGCTGCTGCTGGAGCTTGGGAATAAAGGAATACTCCTGCATGTTATGGGGCGACAGCGTGCCGTCGAAATCGTAGCAAAGGGCTATTGTAAATTTTTTTTGGCGCAGAATCATAATTTAAATTTATCTTATAAGCGGGGCGTTTTTTAATGCGAGCTTTTTTTGCGCGGCGGGGCTTCCCGCCGATTTTTTGCGCGGGAAATTTTCGGCTTTTGCGCGGCTTGACAAGGCGGAATTTCCTGTGTTTTTTAGGAGTTATGTTTAAGGAAATATCACCACTGCAGGTTTCGGAAAACGCCGTAAAGCTAATCGGATCCGATTGGGCGCTCGTCGCGGCGGGCTCGGCGGAAAAGTTCAACATGATGACCGTCAGCTGGGGCGGCTTGGGCGTAATGTGGGGCAAGCCCGCTGTTTGGATTTTTATCCGCCCGCAGCGCTACACGCTCGAGTT
>JAGBOM010000051.1 GCA_017633865.1 Opitutales bacterium | reverse complement strand
CGAGAGGTTTTCCACCTGCGATATCGCCGCCGACTTCGGCTGCCCGATAATTCTTATGCACAACCGCCCAAGCTACATGCCCCCCATGGCGGATTTACGAGCCGATATTTTCGCGGATTTCGACAGGATTTTGGAAAACGCGCGCGCCTGCGGAGTATCGTACAAAAACATAATTTTGGACGGCGGCTTCGGGTTCGCGAAAAATCCGGAGCAAAATATGGAGCTATTGCTGAACTACGGAAGCCTGCGCAAGTACGGGTTCCCGCTGCTTTTGGGGCTGTCGAAAAAATCGACGCTAAAAAAACTGTTCGGCGGGGAAAAACTTGCGGAGGCGACCGTCGCGCTCGATATGTTTTGCGCCTTCGGAGGCGGCGCGGACATTCTGCGAGTCCACGACGTCGGCGCCCATAAAATTTTTGCGGAAGCTTTCCGCGAGATTAACAAATCAAAAAAAAGGACCAAGTAATTTTAAAAGACATAAAGCTGAAGGGCAGGCACGGCTGCTTCGCCCGCGAGCTCGAAGAGCCGAGCGATTTTTTGGTGAGCGTCGAGATGGGCTTGGACCTTCATAAAGCCGCCCAAACGGACGAGCTTGGCGACACTCTCGACTATCCGCGCGCGATAGCCGTCGCCGAAAAGGTCTTGTCGGGCGAAAGCGTCCGCCTCATCGAGACTCTCGCCGACAAAATCGCCCGGGGCATGTTTGAAAGCTTCCCGAACCTCGAGGAGATTTCCGTAAAGGTCATAAAGCGCAACCACGACTACGAAAATTCCGTGGGCGAAATTTCCGCGCAGATTTTCAGGCGCAGGGCGGAGTACGCATAATGGCAAACTGCGTTGTTGCTCTCGGCTCGAATTTGGGCTCTCGCGAGGAAAACATCTCCGCGGCGCTTGGGCTTTTCGCCCGCGAATGCGAAGTCGCGGCGGTTTCAAGCCTTTACGAAACCCCGCCCGTCGGCTACGCGGACCAGGGCGACTTTCTGAACGCGGCGGCTCTTTTAAAAACGGAGCTTGGCCCGCTTGCGCTTCTGGATTTGTGCAACGAAATCGAGGCGCGGCTTGGCAGAAAGCGCACGTTTAAAAACGCGCCGCGGCCAATCGACGCCGACATAATCTTTTACGGCTCAGCGGAGCTCGACACTCCACGGCTTTCAATCCCGCACCCGCGCTGGCTCGAGCGCGACTTCGTTTTGACCCCGCTTTTGGACTTGTACGACGCGGGCGCGTTTAGCCTTGCGGGGCTTGAAAAATACGGCACAATACTTGCGTCGAAAAAAAGAAAATTTAGCCCCTACAAAAAATGAGCGAAGGCGTTTTATATTTGGTCGGCACCCCGATAGGCAATTTGGGAGATATGTCCCCCCGCGCTGTCGAGGCTATAAAGGAGTGCGGTTTGCTCGCCTGCGAAGACACCCGCAAAGCCTCCGCAATCCTCAATAAATTCGGCATAGAAAACAAAAAAATGTTCGTTTACGAGGACTCCCGCGAGAGCCGCGTCGCCCCCGTTTTGCTTGAAACCCTAAAAGGCGGCGGCAAGGTCGCTCTTATTTCGGACGCCGGCATGCCCTGCATTTCCGACCCGGGGTTTAGACTTGTGAGAATGTTCCGCAGGGAGAATATCGACATTGTTCCCGTGCCGGGGCCGAGCGCGTTTACGGCGGCGTTGAGCGCGTCGGGACTGCCT
>JAGBOM010000395.1 GCA_017633865.1 Opitutales bacterium | reverse complement strand
GAAAAACACCATGGACAAGCTCGACGAAATATTCCAAATGCAATACGAACTCAACAAGCGCATCGGCATAGACCCCGCCGCGCTCGACGACGAAGGCAAAATCAAGTGGACGCTCAACTACATACGCGCCCTCCAGCAGGAAAGCGCGGAGCTTACAGACTCTCTGCCATGGAAATGGTGGGCGAAATACCAGAAGTTCGACCTGCAAAACGCGAGGGTTGAGGTTGTGGACATGCTGCACTTTTTAGTGTCGATAGCGCAGGTTTTGGGAATGACCTCCCAAGACTTTCACAACGCCTACAAGATGAAAAACGCCGTAAACCACCATCGCCAAGACACCGGCTACGCCAAAAAGGACGAAAACGACTGCCGAGGAATTTAGCCTCCTTCGCCGCTTCAAAAGCCTCTTTTTTTCGGTAAAATCCGCGCACCTCCCCCCGCTTTAAAACTAAAACCGGAAGCGAAAAATTTTTCGCGGGGGCGGCGCGGATTTTTTATTTCGGCGCAAAACTAAACAGCGCGCCCGCGCAAAAAACAAAACAGAACAAAAAAGACATTAAAACATTTTTTTAAGAATGTCTTTAAGGTTTTCCGTCGGCCTTGCCCTGCCGGAGGAGTCCGTCTTTACGAAGTTTGCGCAGCGGTGGCGGACGCACTGGCCGTCGAACTCCGCAATTTCTATATGCCCGTCTTTCGCGCGGGCGGACGGGTTTTTGATTCTCGAAATTTTATGGGGCAGCCCCCACCACGTAAAATAAATGTCCCAGCCGCATTTTTGCCCGATAGGGTCGACAAGCGCGGGGTACATATTCGCGAAGTCGGGCGTTTTTTGCGTGTAGTATCTGACGACAAACGCCGTCTTTTGATTCTTTATAAAATCCGCCAATCCCGCGTTTAGGCCGCCCGATTTCGCCGTGTAAAAAAAGTCGAGCGGGTCCATTCCGCAAAGGTTCATGCCGTTGTAGTTGCCGAAGAAATTTTTTGATGTGTAGCGCTTGGAGTCGTACCACTTTTGGAAGTGTTTGCCGTACATCAGCCCGACTTCAAAATGCAGGTGGGCGCACTCCTTGGCGATAGAGTAGCTCGCGCTTCTGCCCATAACGCCTATTTTTTCGCCCGCCTCCACGATTTTTGACGGGCTTAAAAGCGTGTCTATCGAGCGCAGGTGCGCGTAGAGCGTGTAAACCGGGACGTCCAAATTTTCGTGGGCTAAAACTACGTACCTGCCGTATGAGCTGTTGCCCGCGACCTTGTTTATAAGGGCGACTCTGCCGCGCATTGCCGCTCGCACGTCGTCGAGAGGCTCGCTCTTTTTGTCGCGGCGGGCGGGCTTAATGTCAATGCCCTCGTGGAAGCGGTAGCCGTTGTTGCGCACGTCGCCGAAAAGCCCGCTTGAAGGCGTTTTGCCGAGGGTCGGCTGTATGAAGGCCTCGAAGCTTTCCCCCTCGTCAAAGGCCTTGATTTCCGCAGGCCAAAGGATTTTTCCGCCGCTTGCCGCCGACAGGGGCGCGGACGGCGCGACAAAACTTTTGCTTCTGTAATACGGAAGATAGGCGTGGTAGCCCAAAGATGAGTCGCAAAAGCCTTTCTCGGATTTTTTTATAAAAGAAGAATCCGAATTTTGCGGAATTTGCGGGCTTTGAATTTCCCCCTGCGTTTGCGGAGCTTTCAAAGACTCCAAGTTTTGCGGGAAGCGCTCAAGCGCCGAAGCTTGCGGCGGATTTAAAAAAGGCTCGGCGGCGTTTTGCGCGGAGTTTTGGGGCGCGGCCGCGGGCGAAAGAGCCGCGCAGCTTGCCTCTCCGCCCTCCTCAAGCTCGACACGCTCGAAGGAGGAGTCGCGCCGCGGGTTTTTCATCTTCTCGGAGCAGGCGCAAAAAAGAAGCGCAAAAAAAGAAAGGCAGCATATTTTTGCCGCCCTGCATATTGGCCGAAATTCGGGAGGGGTTGTCACCACAGGCTGTTTTCCTCTTCGGTTACCCTTTTGGAAAGCACCTGCACGCTTTTGTTATAGTCCATGAGCTTTTCGGTCAAGTCTGTGCCTTTGGGGAATTCGAGAAGCATAAAAAGCTTGCCGTCCTGGATTATCATGTCGATTTTCCTTAAACCCACGGGGTTGCCGTTTTCGGTGAGCAAAATCCAGCCGCCGAGGTTCGCGGAGGTTTCGCGGAAGAGCTTTTTTACGCCCCTTTCGTTGCAGTTGAAAAGAAACCCCTTTATGGCGCCGCCGTTGGGGGTGCGCACTTCGGCGATGTCGACGCTGTCGAAGTCCGCGCTTGTCATGCACTCGCGCTTGTTCGCGATTACCTCGAAATTCGAGTACGGCATCTTGACGGTTTGGCGCGAAAGCCCTACTGTGTTCTTCGCCTCGCAGGTGTAGAACATAAGCATTGTCTTTACCTCTTCGTCGTCGCAGGAGGATGTTAGAAGCGTGAGCGCGGCGAGCGCGAAAGCCAGAATTGTTTTTTTCATAGTTATAGTATAAACGCGTTAATTTGTTTTTGGATATTTAAAACGAGCTCCTGCGTCAAGTCTTTTTGAGCGACGCTAAACTCGCGCTTTGTGGCGGCGTGGACGTAGCGCTGCGCGCCGTTTTGCGGCCTGCCCACCGGCCTTAAAACCCGCTTTCTCTCAAGAAGGAGGGCGAGCATTTGCTTGAGGGTGTCCTTCTGCTCGATGTCCGCGCTTTCGCCGTCGAAAAGCGACATAAAAAGATCCTCCGCCCCCGCGAGAGCCATGCGCCTAAAGCGGCGCTCGTCCTCCTGCGGGTTTTCGCCGACCTTGCGCTCCCACTTGCCGACGAAGCCGCCCTTGAATTTTTCGGGCGAATACTCGCTTTTAAGAAAGTCCGCGCGCTCGAGCTCGCCGGCGGCGTTTTGAAAGACGACGCACACGACCTCGTCGCCCGCCTTGAAGCTTTGCCCACTTTGCGCGGAGTTTTTTGAGAGAGATTTTATAGGCCAGTCCATGTCAGTCTCCGCAGTCGGCAATGTTTTTGTTTCTCGATAAGGGGCAGCCCGCCCTGAGCCAGGCGTTTACGAACATGTCTATGTCGCCGTCCATAACAGCCTGTATGTTGCCGGTTTCAGCCCCCGTGCGCAAATCCTTCACCATTTGGTAGGGCTGGAAAACGTAGCTTCGGATTTGGTTGCCCCACGAAATTTCGCCCTTTTCGCCGTAGAACTTGTCCATCTCGGCGCGCTTTTCGTCCTCCATTTTTTCGTAAATGCGGCTTTTGAGGATTTTCATGGCGGTCTGCTTGTTTTTAAGCTGCGACCTCTCGTTTTGGCAGGCGACAACTATGCCTGTCGGCAGGTGGGTGATGCGCACGGCGGAATCGGTTTTATTGACGTGCTGGCCGCCCTTGCCGCTCGAGCGGTAGGTGTCGATTCGCATATCCTCGTCGCGGAGCTCTATATTTATGTCGTCGTCGATTTCGGCGATTACGTCGACGGAGGCGAATGAGGTGTGGCGGCGCTTGTTGGCGTCGAACGGGCTGATTCTCACAAGCCTGTGGACGCCCCTCTCGGCCTTTGCGTATCCGTAGGCGTTTGCGCCCGAAATGCGCACAGTCGCCTTCGATATTCCCGCCTCCTCGCCGTCTGAAATATCCTGTATTTCCGCGCTCCAGCCCCGCCGCTCCGCCCAGCGGACGTACATTCTTAAAAGCATCTCGGCCCAGTCGCAGCTTTCGGTGCCGCCCGCCCCCGCGTGGAGGGTTAAAATCGCGTTGTTGCCGTCGAGCCTGCCGCTTAAAAACGACTCTATTTCGATGCGCTCGAGCTCCGCGAAGATTTTTTTCGCCTCCCCGGAAAGCTCCGCGGCCAACTCCGCGTCGGATTCGCTTTCCAAAACGAGCTCCTCGAGGGCGTTCAAGTCTTCCACGCTCTTTTTAAAGGCCTCCTGCGGCTGGACAATTCTTTTTAGGGCAGATGACTCGGATATGGTCTCCCTTGCGGATTCGGCGTCCGCCCAAAAGGTTTCCGAAGCCATTTTTTCCTCCAAAGCCGCTATTTTGCGGATTTTTTCGGGGACGTCAAAGAAACCTCCACAAATGCTTGGCTCTTTTATTTATATTCTCGATAAGGCTTTTTACTTCGGGATCAATAATCATGAAAGAATAATCAAATTTTCGTTGTCTTTTTTCAACATAAAACTTAGCCTCGTCTTTCATATTTTACAAAAACTTCAAAAATACCGGGCGGAATGAACGATTTAAACAAGACTTTGCTTGTCGGCGTGTGCGTGCTCGCGTTCACGACCGCTCTCTTTTTCTTTAAGTACACAGCCCAAAAAGCCCGCAACGACGACCTTCTGACCCAAAAGGAGTCCGCCTATCTCGACGCAAAAAAGAGCCTCCGCCAGGCCGAGTCGCAAAACGAAAAGGTGTCGGAAATAAAAGACAGCGCGGAGCTCGCCCAGAACCAGTCCGACGAATATTTTGAACTGGCCGCAAGCGCCCGCGCCGAGCTCGAAAGGCTCAAAGCCGCAAGCGAAATCGAGCGCAAGGAGCTCGAGGCGTACTACAACTCAAAAATCGAAAGGGAAGTCGCCTCAAAGCAGAAAATCGAAAGGGAGCTCGAAAAGCTCACCACGCAAAAGGACACCATCGAAGTCCAGCTTCTCGACCTCGCCGGCGAATTTGAAATCTACAAGTCGAACTCCGCCCAAAACCTCTCGCTAATCGAGGAAAACGCGAAAAAGGCGCGCGAGGCTCTCGAAGGGCGCATAAAGGCTTTGGAGGCGGAAAACGCGAGGCTTAGCGAGCTCGCAAAGGCTCTCAACGAGGCCAAAGTGCGCGCCGAGGCCTCCGAAAAGCGCTTGGAGCAAACCTTGAACGGCCTGCTTAAAAACGCGCCCTCGCCCGCCGAATAAAAAACCTTTTTGCCCAAAAAAAGAAAAATGCTTGCAAAAATCCGCCGAAAGGAATTTTAATAAAAACAATAAAAACAAAGAACCTTAATTCTATGAAAAAAATCATCTCCACAATCGCGCTCATTTCCGCCTTGTTCGTATTTACAGGCTGCCAAGACTGGGAAACTCCCAATCCGCAGGACACCCGCCCGACCTCCACGGGCAACGGCTCCCTAAACGGGGCGGACATTCCCGGCGAAGGCTACGGCAATGCCGACGCCGACGGCCTCAACGCCCGCGACGGCAAATTTGGCGACCTTAGCAATTTGGACTACGAAAATCTCGACAAGGCAAACGTGCTTGAAACCGTCTATTTCGGATTCGACCAGTACTCGATTCCGCAGGAGGAACGCGCAAAGGTCAAGGCGGCCGCCGACGCGATGTCCGCAAACGCGGGCATGGCGGTT
>JAGBOM010000394.1 GCA_017633865.1 Opitutales bacterium | reverse complement strand
GGCGCGGTTTTCGCGATTTTCGGGGGCTCGGTAATAGGCGCGCTTGTCCTTTTGCCGATAATGGCGTTTTTTAAAATATTCGGCGGCAAAAAGCGCTTTGAGACGGAGGTTCCGTTCGGCCCGTGGCTAAGCTTGGGCGCGGCGGCGTACGCGATGTTTCTTTCCCCGTATGTCGACCGATATTTTAGCGCCGTGGCGGAGGCGCTGTTTTAATGGATTGCGGCGCGCAGATAGACTCCTTTCTGGATTTTTTAAGCGGGCAGCGCAGGTACTCCGCCTACACCGCGCGCAACTACAAAAAATCCGTGGAGGACTGGGTCGCGTGGCTCGGCGCGAACGAAATGTTCTCCTCCGACATTTTTAATGTGGACAGGGTTTTCGCGAAAAACTACGCCGCAAGCCTATCGTCCAAATTAAGCCGCAGAACGCTCCACAACAAAATTTCCGCGCTCCGCTCGTTCCATAAATTCCTTGCGGGAATCCGCCCCGAGTCAAAAAATCCGTTCGAGTCTTTGCCGCTTCCGAAAATGAAGAAGGACTTGCCCGTATTTTTGAGCCAGCCGCAGACCCCGCAGCTTTTGTCCGCCCCGTGGCGGCTTTTAAAGGAGGGCAAAATCTCAAAGCGCGACGCCGTTTGCGACGCCCTGTGCCTCGAAATGCTTTACGGGGCGGGGCTTAGAATAAGCGAGCTTTGCTCTTTGAAGTTCGAGAACATTGATTTTTCGGGGGCTACGGCGAGGGTTCTGGGCAAGGGCTCCAAAATCAGGCTCTGCCCCTTCGGCGAAAGCGCCCTCGAAATTCTAAAAGCTTGGCGGGAGCAGTTCCGCCCGGCCGCGGGGCCGAAGGACTTTATTTTGACTTCCCGCAAAGGCGGCAAAATGTACCCGAGGCTCGTGCAGCGCGGCATAAAAAAATACCTCGCAATGTCGGGGCTGCCGCTCGACATCACCCCTCACAAACTTCGCCACACCTTCGCGACCCACCTTGTGGACGCCGGCATAGACCTCCGCGCGCTTCAGGAAATGCTCGGCCATTCAAGCCTCTCCACAACCCAAATTTATACCCACCTCGGCACCGCCCACTTAAAGCGCGAGCACTCAAAGCTTTTCGACTGACTTTTCGCGCGGCGAAATTCCATGCCAAAAAAAGAGAAATTTGCCCGAAGCAAAACGCTAAAATTTTTAGACTGCAATGAGCCAAAACCTGTTTGAGCTTCCAAAGCCGCGCGGCGGCGAAATTATCGAAACTCTTGTTGAGCGCGGCGCGGCGCGGGTTGAAAAAATATCGTCTTTCGGCTGCGCAAGCCCCAAGAATTTTTGGTACGACCAGCCCGAAAGCGAATGGGTCTGTCTTCTAAAAGGCGGCGCCGAAATCCTCTTTGAGGGAGACTCCTCTCCTAAGCCCCTGCGCGAGGGCGACTGGCTCTTTATTGAGCCGCGCCGAAGGCACAGGGTGGAAAAAACCTCGGCGGACTGCGTGTGGCTCGCCTTCTTCTTCTAAAAGTTTTGCTTGCAAGAAGCCTTTTTATGGGTTTCAAATATTTTTTTTATTATGGCGGGAATTTTTTTTAAAGCGGCGTTTTTCGACCTCGACGGAGTGATTGTAGACACCGAGGGCGAGTACACAAAATTCTGGAACGCGCAGGGCGAAATCCACCGCCCCGAAATCCCGAACTTCGGCCTCGGCATAAAAGGCTACACGCTCGCGCAGGTTTTTTCCGAATATTTCGCCGATATGCCCGAAGCCCGCGCGCAAATAGAGGCGCGGCTCGACAAGTTCGAGCGCGAAATGCCCTACAACTACATAGCGGGGGTTTTGGATTTTGTTAAGGATTTGCGCGCCGGCGGCATAAAAACCGCAATCGTAACAAGCTCGAATTTAAAGAAGATGGCCTCCGTGTTCGCCGCGAGAGCGGAGCTGCGCGGCCTCTTTGACGCCGTGGTAACCTCCGAGGACGTCTCGAAGTCAAAGCCCGACCCCGAGTGCTACATCTTCGCCGCAAAAAAGCTCGGCTGCAAGCTACCCGAAGGCGTGGTTTTTGAAGACTCCTTTTCGGGGCTGAAAGCCGCAAAAGCCTCGCAAATGCGCGTAGTGGGGCTTGCCACCACCGCCTCGCGGGAAAAAATATCGCCTTTTTGCGACGTCATTATCGATAATTATAAGGGGCTTACGCGCAAATTTCTCGAAAATTCAAAATTGTTGTAAAAAAAGCTTGAACCCGATTTTAAAAGGTTCATTATAAAAACTTTCTTATATGAAAATTGGGGCGGTTAGCTCAGTTGGTTAGAGCGTCTGTCTTACACACAGAATGTCACAAGTTCGAGTCTTGTACCGCCCACCATTTTGATTTTGCATTATGAAGCACACCATAT
>JAGBOM010000393.1 GCA_017633865.1 Opitutales bacterium | reverse complement strand
GGAGGTCGATAGGCTTTGCGCCTTGATGAACGCCGAAGGCTCGAAGCTCGCCAAGCACTTTCACGTTTCGCTGCAAAGCGCGTGCGACAAAACCCTGAAAAATATGCGCCGCAAATACAGCGTGGAGGAATTTTTCGGCATGGTCGATTTCATCAAGGGCAAGAATCCGCGCATTTCCGTCGGCACGGACGTAATCTGCGGCTTTCCCGAGGAGACGCATGGCGACTTTCTGGAGTGCCGAAACAGAATCGAAAAGTCCGCGCTTTCGTTTTTGCACGTTTTTACGTTTTCTGCGCGAAAGGGAACCTTGGCGGCGAGCCGCCCGCAAATACCGCTTGCCGAGCGCAGGGCGCGTTCAGACGATTTGCGGCTTTTGGGCGCGAGGCTTGGCGCGAAATTTTACGAAACGCTTGTCGGCTCCGAAGATTTCGCCCTTTTGGAAAACCGCCTGAACACGGGCGAATACATGGCCCGCCTTTCAAATTTTGTGCAGGTGAGGGTTCGGAACCTCCCGCTTGGCATGAAAAACGAAATGGTAAAAGTCCGCGTTTTGCCCGCCAAAAACGGCGTTTTTTGCGCCGAGCCCGTTTAGCGTATCCGCGCGGGCGTTATTTGTGAAATAAAGTGTTGCGATTTCGCTTAAAATTTGCGATTTTTTTTGGATATATATTTATATTGGACGTATTTTACCTTTATGATAGCCAGAATTTTTAAACTTTTCGCGGGCAGCCACTACAAGCGCTTTTACAAAAAGACGCGCCCCGTCGTGGCGAAAATCAACGAGCTGGAGCGCGGCTACCAGTCTTTGACGGACGAGCAGCTGAAAGCCAAAACCGCCGAATTTATGGAGCGCATAAAAAACGGCGAGACCACCGACCAGCTCCTGCCCGAAGCCTTCGCGGTCGTTAAAAACGCCGCGCGCCGCCTATGCGGAAAAACCATCACAGTCTGCGGCCACGAGCTCACCTGGGACATGGTTCACTACGATGTCCATCTAATCGGCGGCATAGCGCTCCACCGCAATATGATTGCCGAAATGGCAACCGGCGAAGGCAAAACCCTCGTCGCCACCCTGCCCCTTTATTTGAACGCCCTTACGGGCAAAAACTGCCACCTTGTTACGGTCAACGAATACCTTGCCCGCCGCGACTCCGAGTGGATGGGCTACCTCTACAACTTCCTCGGGCTGACTGTCGACTGGATTTACAACATGCAGGACAGCGCCTCAAAAAAGAAGGCGTACCAAGCAAACATCACCTACGGCACGGCGAGCGAATTCGGCTTCGACTACCTGCGCGACAACGGCATGGCTGTCGACGCCGAAAGCCTTGTGCAAAACGGCCACTTCTACTGCATCGTAGACGAAGTCGACTCCGTCTTGATAGACGAAGCCCGCACGCCGCTAATTATTTCGGGCCCGGTTCAGGAAGACCGCGAAGCCCCGTTTATGCGCCTAAAGCCCGTCATCGAAAACGTCGTAAAGCTCCAGACGAGGCTCTGCAACCGCCTCGCGCTTGAGGCGAAGGAGGAGTTCGAGAAAACGGGAGATTTGTCGGAAGAGTCGCTAATCAAGCTTTGGCAGGTCAAAACCGGCATGCCCAAAAACCGCACGCTCCGCCAGCTTATGGAGCACGGCCTGCCGCGCAAAAAGCTCGACAAAATCGACATGGAAATGGCCTCCGACTTCCGCAAGGAGGACAGGTTCAGGTTCAAGGAGCAGCTCTACTTTGTAATCGACGAAAAGCAGCACCAGTCGGACCTCACGGAGTCCGGCCGCAACGCCGTTTCCCCCGACAATCCCGACGCCTTCGTGCTGCCCGATTTGGCCACGATTTACGTCGACATAGACTCCCGCAAAGACCTCACCCCCCAGCAAAAGCAGGAAAAGAAGCTCGCCGCCGAGGGCGACCTAATCCGAATTTCAGAGGAAATCCACTGCATAAGCCAGCTCGTCCGCGCCTACTCGATTTACGAAAAGGACGTGGACTACGTCGTGCAGGAGGGCAAAGTCCACATTGTAGACCCCAATACAGGCCGCATTATGTACGGCAGGCGCTGGAGCGAAGGCCTCCACCAGGCGGTGGAAGCAAAAGAGGGCGTTGAAATCGAAAAGGAAACCAAAACCTACGCCACTATCACTATCCAAAACTACTTCAGGCTTTACTCGAAGCTCGCCGGCATGACAGGCACCGCCGAAACCGAAGCGCAGGAATTTCACGACATCTACGCGCTCGACGTCATGGCAATCCCCACAAACAAGCCCTGCCGCCGCAAGGATTTTAACGACGTCTTCTTCAAAACCCGCCGCGAAAAATACAACGCCGCGATTAAGGAAATCGCCGCCGCGCACTCGAGGGGCCAGCCCGTCTTGGTCGGCACCGCGTCGGTCGAGGCCAGCGAGCTTCTAAGCAGAATGCTCCAGCGCACGGGAATCCCCCACAATGTCCTAAACGCGAAAAACCACGCAAAAGAGGCCGAAATCGTAGCGCAGGCGGGCCAGCGCGGCGCGGTTACAATCGCCACAAACATGGCCGGCCGCGGCACCGACATCAAGCTCGGCGAAGGCGTAAACGAGCTCGGCGGCCTCTACGTTCTGGGCACCGAGCGCCACGAATCCCGCAGAATAGACCGCCAGCTGCGCGGCCGCTGCGCGCGCCAGGGCGACAACGGCGCGTCAAAATTCCTGATATCGCTTGAGGACGACCTCATGCGACTCTTCGCGGGCTCGCCCATGGTGAAGATTCTCGACAAGACATTCCAGGAGGGCGAACCCCTAGAGCACCCCATAATAAACCGCTCGATAGAGCGCGCTCAAAAAACGGTCGAGGGGCAAAACTACTCAATCCGCAAGCGTCTTCTGCAGTACGACGACGTCCTTAACAAGCAGCGCGAAGTAATCTACGGCCTGCGCAGCGAAACCATATTCTCCGACGACCCCCGCAAAATCATCTTCGACCTCGTCGAGGAGGAGATCGACGAAAGAATATCCTCTTTCTACTCGAAAAACGGCGGCGAAGAAAACAAGGGCTACGTCGAGCAGTTCGTCTCGTGGCTTACAAGCCGCTTCCCGATTCTAATATCCGCCGGCGATTTGCTCGGCAAGACGGACGTTGAAATGAAGCGAGCCGTCATGGACAAAGTAGCCGCCCTCTGCAAGGTGCGCGACGAGGTCGAAGACCCCGCCGCCCTCAAATACATCGAGCGGTACGTGCTCATGCGCGCGTTCGACAAAAACTGGCAGGACCACCTTACCGAAATGGAGGATCTGCGCCGCAGCGTGGGCCTGCGCTCCTACGGGCAAAAAGACCCGCTAAACGAGTATAAGAGCGAGGCCTATAAATATTTCGAGCGCCTGATTTCCAACATACGCGGCGACGTTTGCCTGGGGCTTTTCACAAGCGCGTCAAGCTTCGATGTTATGCGCGAAATGATTATCCGCGCCAACAACCTTGCGCCCGAGCAAATAACGGGCGCGGCCTCCATAGCCCCCGCCCGCGCCTCGAAAAATCCCGACGACGACATCACCCTGCCCGAAATCAAGCTCGAGCCCGTCGATATGCCGAGAATCGGCCGCAACGAAAGCGTCACGATTGTGAAAAACGGCGAGGAGCGGACTATGAAGTTCAAGAAGGCGGAGCCGCTGATACGAAACGAGGGGTGGCGCATTAAAAACTTCTAAAGTTTGGCTTCGCGCTTTCGGCGCGGAAGTTCGTTGCTTCAAACCTACAATAGTCACGTACCTTTATGTACGCTCCTATCGTAGGTTTTTTTTGCGCCTGCTTTCGCATCAAAAATCGTTTTAGGCGGAGGCTTTTGTGTTTATACTGTGTCGCTTCGATAAAAAGGGCTCGAAATGTTAATTCTATTTTCGAGCCCTTTTTTCTCTCGCTCCTTGGCTAAACGCAAAATCTTTTCGCCTAAAACAAGAGAGCTTACGGAGGTTTTTCTTTATTATATTTTTTTTAGAATAGTCTAATAAAAAAAT
>JAGBOM010000392.1 GCA_017633865.1 Opitutales bacterium | reverse complement strand
GCCGAACTGGGCTTCGTCGTTAGCGTCGGCGCAGGAGCCGGGGCGCAGGCCGTCGCCTATCGAAAACGCGACGTCGTAGGCGGCGCAGATGTCGCAGATTTCGTCCCAGTGGGTGTAGAGGAAGTTTTCGGCGCCGTTAACCATGCACCACTTTGCCATAATCGCCCCGCCTCTTGAAACTATGCCCGTCAGCCTTTTTGAGGCGGGCTCTATGAATCTTTTTAGAACGCCCGCGTGAACCGTAAAATAGTCAACGCCCTGCTCGGCCTGCTCTATGATGGTGTCTTTATAGACCTGCCAGTCCAGCTTTTCTACAATTCCGCCGACTTTTTCAAGCGCCTGGTAGAGCGGAACGGTTCCGACGGGAACGGGGCAGTTGCGCAAAATGTTTTCGCGCGTCTCGAAGATGTTTTTGCCCGTGGATAAATCCATGAGGGTGTCGGAGCCCCATTTTATCGACCACAGCATTTTTTCGATTTCCTCGTCTATGCCCGAGGCGAGGGCGGAGTTGCCTATGTTTGAATTTATCTTTACGAGAAAGTTCCTGCCGATAATGGCGGGCTCAAGCTCCGCGTGGTTTATGTTGGCGGGGATAATAGCCCTGCCGCGGGCGATTTCGTCGCGGACGAATTCGGGGGTAATCGTTTGCGGAATCGACGCGCCGAAGCTTTCGCCCGCGTGCTGGAAGTTCGGGTTGCTTCTTTCGGAAATTTTCGAGGGGTCTTGCGTTAGGTTTAGCCTTGCGATGTTCTCGCGGTGCGCCGCGTAGCGCATTTCGGGCGTAATAATGCCGAGCTTTGCGTAATGCATTTGAGTGGGGCGCGCGCCGGGCTTAGCCTTGTAGATTTTGCGCTCTTTAAAGGGCACGTTTTCGCGCGGGGCAAGAGCCCCCGAGCATTCGACTTCCGCGCGGCTTTCAATCCACTCTTTTCGGATTTTCGGCAGCCCCCGCTTTGTGTCGAAATGGAATCCCTCGTCCGCCCACGAGCCGCAAACGTCGTAAATCTTTACCGGCTCGTTTGGCGAAAATTCGCCGTTTTGCAGGCGCGTTGGCGACATCTTTATTTGCGTGTACGGGATTTTAAGCCCGTCGATTTCCAAAAAGCGGCGTTCCCTGTTCGGATTGTCCAAAAATAGTTCTTTAAAATTCATTTTTTTAATGCGGGAATTCGATTATGTCGATACGCGCGCAATATTCCCAAAAAAAGTTTTCAAAGACAAATAAAAAAGCTTGCAAAGGGGAATCTTTTTAGCAATATAGACTTTTTAAATTAAACGGGCCGTAGCGCAGTCTGGTAGCGCGCTTGCATGGGGTGTAAGAGGTCCCGGGTTCGATCCCCGGCGGCCCGATTTATTTTAAGACCGTCCAAACATTGCGTTTGGGCGGTCTTTTTTTGCGCAAGATTTTTTAAGTTTTTTTCGCTTGGCTGTTGCGCAGGCATATACCCCGTCGAGGGCTTAGCCTTTGGAGAGTTTAGCTTTCGTACTCGGCGGAAACCTTCGCCCAGTTGACGATGTCTAAAATCGCGGCTACATAGCTTGCTCGCATATTTTTGTATTTAAGGTAGTAGGCGTGCTCCCAAACGTCTATGCAAAGCAGGGGCTTTGAGCCGTCCTTAGCCATGAGCGGGCAGTCTTGGTTGGGGGTCGAGACGATTTTTAGCGAGCCGTCCGCCGCCTTTATAAGCCAGCCCCAGCCGCTGCCGAATCTTTTTACGGAGGCGTCCGCAAGCTTGGCTTTCATCTCGTCAAAAGAGCCGAAATATTTTTGCGCGGCGGCTTTTAGAGCCTGCGAGGGCCCGGTTTTTTCAGGCGAGAGCCCGCTCCAGTAAAATTCGTGGTTCCAGACGCCGCCGCCGTTGTTCTTGACGGCCTCGCGTATTTCCG
>JAGBOM010000391.1 GCA_017633865.1 Opitutales bacterium | reverse complement strand
ACGAAATCCGCAAGGCCGTCCGCCCGAACACCAAGCTTATTTTCGGCGAAACGCTGTCGAACCCGTCGGTAAAGGTTTTGGATTTTGAAAAATTCGCGGCGGTGGCGAGGGAGTTTGAAATTCCCTTCGCTGTCGACAACACTTTCCCGACCCCCGTTTTGTGCAGGCCTTTCGACTTCGGCGCGAACCTTGTAATCCACAGCCTCTCGAAGTACGCCGACGGGCACGCATGCGCCATGGGCGGCATAATCGTCGACAAGGGCGACTTCGACTACGACAACCCGAAATTCCCCGATTTCCGCAATCCCGACCCGAGCTACCACGGCATGGTGTACTCCAAAAAATTCGGGAAGCTGGCCTTTCTCGTAAAGGCGCGCACGCACATTATGCGCGACACGGGCGCGATTTTGTCGCCGCAGAACGCTTTTTTAATCAATATGAATTTGGAGACGCTGCCGCTTAGAATGGAGCGCCACAGCTCGAACGCCCAGAAGCTCGCCGAATTTTTGAGCGCCGACGGGCGCGTCGGCTGGGTCGAATACCCCGGCCTTGCAAGCTCGCCCGAAAACGCCCTCGCGAAAAAATATTTGAAGGGCTGCAGCGGCGTTTTGACTTTCGGGCCGAAGGGCGGGGTGAAGGCCGCCGAGAGGTTTATGGACTCCCTTAAGCTCGCCGCGCAGGTGATACACGTGGCGGACGTCCGCACGAGCGTTCTGCACCCCGCAAGCACCACGCACCGCCAGCTGTCCGCCGAGGCTCTCGCCGAAACGGGCGTAAAGCCCGAGCTTATCCGCGTGAGCGTCGGCATCGAAAATATCGACGACATCATCGCGGACTTCTCTCAGGCTCTCGGCTAATGATTTTCGCCGAGCCGCCTTTTAGCGTTTTGTTTTTAAGCGTTTTTTTAATATGGAAAAATTCAAACTCGATATAAAGTCCCGCCCGCGCCGCCTGCGCCGCAGCGCACAAATACTTGGGCTGTGCGCCGAGACGCGCTTGGCGCCCGCGGATTTGATTATGCCGCTCTTTGTGGCGGAGGGCAAAAATAAAAGCGAAAAAATAGAGTCCATGCCCGGGCAGTTCCGCCTTTCGATAGACAATCTCCTGAAAAAGTGCGAGCGGCTTTCCGGCTTGGGCGTGCCCGCTGTCGCGCTTTTCCCGCAGGTAAACCCGAAGCTCAAAAGCGAGGACGCGGGCGAGGCTGTAAATCCCGACAGCGTCCAGAACAAGGCCATTCGCGCCGTTAAAAAACGCTTCCCGAATTTGTGCGTAATTGCCGACATCGCTCTCGACCCCTACACGAGCCACGGCCACGACGGCATCTTAAACAAGAAGGGCGACTGGATTTTAAACGACGAGACGGTAGAGGTTCTGGCGGCTATGTCGCTTGTCGCGGCGAGAAGCGGCGCGGACTTCGTCGCCCCGAGCGACATGATGGACGGCCGCGTGGGCGCAATCCGCGAGGCTTTGGACGACTGCGGCTTTACCGACACCGCCATTATGGCGTATTCGGCCAAGTACGCCTCCGCTTTCTACGGGCCATTTAGGGAGGCCGTGGGCTCGGGCAGGGGCAGGGGAGGCGCGGGCATAGACAAGTCCGGCTACCAGCTCAACCCAGCGAACTCGCGCGAGGCCGTAAAGGAGGCTCTGCTCGACGCTTCCGAGGGCGCGGACGTAATTATGGTAAAGCCCGCGGGGCACTATCTTGACATAATTTCCGAGGTGCGCTCCAGCGTGGATTTGCCGATTGCCGCATATCAGGTTTCGGGGGAATACGCAATGGTTTGCGCCGCCGCCGAGCGGGGCTGGATAGACTTTAAAAAGATTAGGGACGAATCTCTAATATCGATAAAGCGCGCGGGCGGCGACATGATTTTAACCTATTTCGCCGAGAGCTTCGCGGAGGATTTTTCAAAGAAATAAAAAAGAATGTACGCCTGCTTAAAGAGAATAGGGCTTGACTGGTTTATACTGTCGATAGGCGCTTGCATATTTGCCGCGTGGCTTTACCCGCCGATTGGCGTGGACAGGGAGCCGGTGTCTTTGGGCGACGTTGCGACGGCCGGGGTCTCTCTTATCTTTTTCTTTTACGGGCTAAGGCTAAACCGCGGCAAGCTTAAGGAGGGCTTGCGCAACGTAAGGCTGCATTGCGCGATACACGCCATGACCTTTTTGGTATTCCCGCTTATTGTGCTTGCGGCGGTCAGCTTTGTGGACATGTCGCCGAAAAATCCGCACTACTACCAGTGGCTCGGCGTGTTTTTTTTGGCGGCTCTGCCCTCGACGGTTTCAAGCTCGGTTGTGATGGTGTCGATCGCGGGCGGCAACATTCCGGCGGCGATTTTTAACGCGAGCGTGTCGAGCCTGCTGGGCGTATTTTTGACGCCGCTTTGGATGGGCGTTTTTGTCGGCGCTTCAAACGGCGGCTACGGCTTTGGCGAAACTGTGCTAAAGCTCGTGTTTCAGGTTCTTTTGCCCGTAAGCCTCGGGCTTGCGCTCAACCCCGTTTTCGGCGGGTTCGCGCAAAGGCACAGAACCGCGCTGAAATACTCCGACCAGCTCACGATTTTGCTAATCATATACACGTCGTTTTGCCAGGCCTTTGCCGACGGGATGTTCGACGGGTATTCGGCGCTGAATTTGCTTGTGCTGGCCGCGGGGGTTGTGGCGATGTTCTTTGTTTTGTTCTTTATTATTTACGCTTTCGCGCGCGCCATGAAGTTCAGCAGGGAAGACACTATCACGGCGCTTTTTTGCGGCTCGAAAAAATCGCTCGTGCACGGGTCGGTGATGTCGAAGGTGATATTTTCGAGCTCGGCTGTGGCGGGGATAGTGCTTTTGCCCACAATGATTTACCACGCCGCGCAGCTTGTGATCGCAAGCGCGGTAGCCAATTTTTTCGCGGGTTCGGGCAGGAAGGCTTAGGCGATGCCGAAGTACTGCTGGGCGTCGCCGGCGGCGATTTTTTTCAACTCGCCGAAGTCTTCGATTTTTTCGAGGGCTTTTTTTATGATTAGGGCGCAGGCGAGGGCGTCGTAAAGGGCGCAGTGCCACTTTGCGCGGCCCGCGGGGCAGAGCGCCGCGGCTCGGGCGTCAAGCTCCGCAGTAATGCCGAGAGCCGAGGCCGCGCTTGAAAGCTTGAGGCTTTGAAGGGCGCCGTCCAAAAATTTGGCGAAGGCTATCGAGTCGAGCCACGGCGCCCACGAGAGCGTTTCGGAGGAGTCCAAAAAGTTTTTGACGCGCCCGGGGCTCGGGATATGCGAGCGCAGCATGGAGTCTTCCGCGGAGAAGTTGTGCGCCGCGAAAAGCCCGTTTTGGCGCATAGATATGAACGTTTCCGCAAAGCTTTCAAACGGCGGGTGTTTCGAGGCTTCGGCGTTGCTTATGCCGGTAAGCTTTTCGCTTCTAAAATCGATTTTTGCCCTCGGCGCGCATATGGAGGTTTCGGAGAAAAAAATTTCGCCTTCAAAAATCCCGACCGCTCCGAACTCGACAACCCCCGCGCCTTTCGAGCCCTCAAAATCTATCGCATAAATCGGAACGCCGTTTTTCATCTTGCAAAATCTCCGCAAATACGGGAACATTAAACAATATGAGTAAGCCCGATTTCAAGAATTTTATGAACGAGCTCGCCGACTTGAGCGGCGAATACATACGCTCGGAATTCGGCAAGGCGCACGCGGTGGAGAGCAAGGCGGACTCCTCCCCCGTTACGGTTGTCGACAAGACGGTCGAAAAAATCCTGCGCGAAAAAATTTTGGCGGCGTTCCCCGGCCACGGCATAGTCGGCGAGGAGTTTGGCCGCGTGAATCCCGATTCGCCGTACCAGTGGATTCTCGACCCCATTGACGGCACAAAGTCTTTCATCAGCGGAATGCCCCTTTTCGGAACGCTCATAGCGCTGATGGTTGGCGGCGAATACTCCTACGGGCTGATTGACCAGCCCATACTCCGCCAGAGGTGCTTTGGCGACAATAGCGAATGTCTTTTTAACGGCAGCCCCGTAAGGGTAAATTCGGATTGCAAGGCGCTGCGGGGCTCGACCGTATTGATTTCGGACGCCCGCGAAGTCCGCTTTAACCGCCCGCAAACGCTCGGCGGCTGGCGCGAGATTGAGGACAGAGCCGCGATTTTGCGCACTTGGGGCGACTGCTACGGATATATGATGCTTTGCAGGGGCTTGGCTCACCTTATGCTCGACCCCGTTTTGGAAATTTGGGACGTCGCCGCCCTGATTCCATGCGCGAGGGGCGCGGGCGCGGCCGTTTCGGACTGGTTTGGCGGCGGCAAATTCGGCAGGGAGGGCGGCTTTATCGCCGCGTGCTCAAAAGAGCTTTTGGACGAAACCGTCTCTATTCTTAACGCGAAATATTGATTTTCCCGCAAGCTGTTTTTTGCGCGGAGTGTTTTGGGTTGTCTCCCCGCTGTTGGCGGGGGGATTTTTTGTGTTTTTTTGCCGCGGGGCTCGTTT
>JAGBOM010000390.1 GCA_017633865.1 Opitutales bacterium | reverse complement strand
TCTCCCATAAATTCTGGGTCGCGCCTGGACTCCTCAAAGACTCGTTCGAGCTCGAAGAGCGCGGGCATCAGCGTTTCGGCGACATACATTCCGCCGTAGATTCCGTAGCGGCCTTTTTTCGTTTTTATTTTTTCCATAAACTGCCTTATTTTTAAAATTGATTTTTTGCCAGGTTGGGTTTCGAGAGCCGAATTTGCGTCGAGGGCGAAAGGCTCCACTTTTTCGGCTGCCTCAAGAGCGTTTTCGGCGGAAATTCCGCCCGCCAAAACCAGCTTTTTTTGTTTTGCAAGGCGCGAGGCAAGCTCCCAATTAGAGGGCTTCCCCGAGCCGCCGCCCAGCGCGTTTTTGGCGGAGTCCGCCACGAGGGCGTCGGCGGGATAGGAAATAGCGCTTTGCAGGTCGGCCTCGCTTTCGAGCCAGACTGCCTTCCAAATTTTAGCGCCGATTTTTTTTGAAAGGGACACCGCGAATTCGGGGCTCTCGCAGCCGTGCAGCTGAACCGCGTAAAGGTTCAGGGCGTTCGCGGTTTTTTCGATAAAATCCACGCTCTGGTTTTGGAAAACCCCGACGAGCTTAATTTCGCCTTTTACAGCCTCCGCGATTTTTTTGGCATAAGCCATATCGACTTTGCGCGGGGACTTTTCCGCAAAAATCAGCCCCGCGAAATCCGCGCCGCAAGCCTTTGCGGCGAGCGCGGTTTGAACGTCCGTTATTCCGCAAATTTTAACCTTCATTTAAGAAGCCTTTCAAGCTCCGCGGCGGGATTTTGTTTAGACATAAAAGTCGTGCCGATTAGCGCCGCGTCCGCGCCCGCCTGCGCCGCGTTTAGCAGGGCTTCGGGGGTTTCGATTCCGCTTTCGGCGACGGCCTTTACGCCCTCGGGAATTTTGGAGACGAGCTTTTCAAAAAGGGACTTGTCGATTTCAAAAGTCCGCAGGTTTCTCGCGTTTACGCCCAGTATTTTAGCGCCGCAACCGAGGGCCGCGTCGATTTCGCCCGCGTCGTGGGTTTCGACAAGAGCGTCGAGATTAAGGGAGTTTGCGAACTCCATCAGGCTTTCAAGCTCGCCGTTTGAAAGCATGGCCTTTATCAGCAAGACCGCGCTCGCGCCCCACGCCTTCGCCTCGCAAATCTGGTATTTGTCGAACACGAAATCCTTGCGCAAAACGGGGATTTTCACGTTCGCGACAGCCGTCCTTAAGTATTCGGGGCTTCCCAAAAAGAAATTTTTTTCGGTAAGAACGGAAAGCGCCGACGCCCCCGCGCCCTCGAGCGATTTCGCAAGGCTTGCGGGCTCGAAATTTTCGCGTATAAGCCCCTTTGAGGGCGACGCCTTTTTAAGCTCCGCGATTACCGCAGGCCTTCCGTTTTTCATTTTAAGCGCCTCGAAAAACGACGCTCTTTTCGGGGCGTTTTGCGCCGCCAAAAACACGGCTTCATAAGGAATTTCCCTTTTTGAGGCTTCCAATTCCGCGCGTTTTTTCGCGGTTATTTTTTCAAGTATGCCGTTCATTTTTCTTTGGAAAATTTTATGAGAATTTCGAGCTTTTCAAGCGCCCTTCCGCTTTCGAGGGACTCTTTTGCAAGCCCGCAGGCCGTCGGAAAATCGTCGCAGATGCCCGAGGCTATTATGGCGGCCGCCGAATTTAATATGCAAACGTCTCTCGCGCCCGACTTGTCCTCGTTTCTTAAAACGGCCAAAAGCTTTTTTGCGTTGTATTCGGGGTCGCCGCCGCGCAGGTCGGAGGCGGAGCCGAGCGAGCCCAAAACGCTTTCGGGGCGGAATTCGTAGGTTTTTATCGAGCCGTTTCTAAGTTCGCTTATGCGGGTGGGGGCGCAAATTGTAATTTCGTCCATGCCGTCGCCGCCGTGGACTACAAGCGCGCGCCTCGCGCCCAAAAGCTTCAGGGCGTTTGCGAAAAGCTCCGTATATTTTGCGGAGAACACGCCAAGCACCTGCCCCGTCGCCCCCGCCGGATTTACGAGTGGGCCGAGCATGTTAAAAATCGTCCTAAATCCCAAAAGCCTGCGCACGGGCATGGCGTACCTCCACGCGGGGTGCATTTTTGGCGCGAACAAAAACGCGATGTTGTTTTCCTGAAGGCAGTATTCCATCGCGGCGGGGCTTGCGTCGGTGTTGAAGCCCAGCCGCGCGAGAACGTCGGCCGAGCCGCACTTGCCCGACACCGCGCTTCCGCCGTGCTTTGCCACGCACACGCCCGCCCCCGACGCTATGAAAGCCGAGGTCGTCGAGATGTTAAAAGTGTCGAGGCCGTCGCCGCCCGTTCCGCAAGTGTCGACGGGGGAATGAACGCCCGCGTTTATAAAGGCCGCCTTTTTGCGCAGGATTTTCGCGGCTCCAACAAGCTCGCCCACGCTTACGCCCTTCATCTTTTGCGCGACCAAAAACGCCGAAATCGCGGCTTCGGGAACGCTTCCCGACATAATTTCGTCGAACACCTCCGCGCATTCCTCCTGCGAGAGATCGGCGAAAGTTTCGCTTATTTTTTTTGCGGCGAGCAGCGTTTTCATTTCAGCCCCCCGCCGGAAGACTCGGCCTCAATCAAAAAATTTTCCAAAATTCTCTTGCCGCAGGAGGTCATGATGGATTCCGGGTGGAACTGCACGCCCTCGATTTTAAACCGCCTGTGGCGTATGCCCATAATTTCGCCGTCGTCGGCCTCGGCGGTGATTTCAAAGCACTCGGGCAGGCTTTCGCGCTCGACGGCGAGGGAGTGGTAGCGCACCGCGCTTATCGGCGAGGCAAGCCCCTTGAAGGCGTATTTGCCGAAATGCGAAACCGCGGAAATCTTCCCGTGCATAATCCGCTTTGCGCGCACTATGCGCCCGCCGAAAGCGTGGGCTATCGACTGCATTCCAAGGCATACCCCGAAAACCGGAACCTTCCCCGCCGCCGCCTTTATCAGCTCAACGCTGATTCCCGCGTTTTCGGGGCTGCTCGGCCCGGGCGAAACCACAATCGTCGAGGGCTTGAGCTTTAATACTTCTTCGGGGGTAATCCCGTCGTTTCTAAAAACCCGAACGTCCGCGCCGAGGGTCTCGAGGTAGTGGACGAGGTTGTAGGAGAACGAATCGTAGTTGTCTATCAGAATAATCATTGCCGAAAATTTTAGAGGATTGACGATGTGTCGAGCTCGAGCTTTGAGGCGGCCTCGATTGCCTTGGCGACCGCCATGGCCTTTGCGCGGGTTTCCTCGTACTCCATTTCGGGGTCGGAATCGTAAACGATGCCCGCGCCCGCCCTAACGGAAAGGACGCCGTTTTTTATCTGCAAAGTTCTTATGGTTATGGCCATGTCCATCGAGCCGCCGTAGGAGATGTAGCCCACCGCGCCGCCGTACGGCCCCCTCGCGGAAGGCTCGAGCTCGTTGATGATTTGCATGGCCCTTACTTTGGGCGCGCCCGAAAGCGTGCCCGCGGGGAACGCCGCGGCAAGGGCGTCGAAGGCGTCCGCGCCGCTTTTTACGTCGCCCGAAATTCGAGAGACAAGGTGCATGACGTGCGAATACCGCTGGACCGTCATAAACTCGCCGACCTGCACGCTGCCGGGAACGCAGAATCTGGAAATGTCGTTTCTGCCCAAATCGACAAGCATAAGATGCTCCGCCCTCTCCTTTTCGTTCGATAAAAGCTCGTCGGCGAGGGCGATGTCTTTGGCGGGGGTTTCGCCGCGCTTGCGCGTTCCCGCGATGGGGCTTACATAGGCCTTGCCGCCCGCGAACCTTATAAGAGTTTCGGGCGAGGAGCCCACAAGGCTGTCGTCCCCGATTTTCAGGCAGAACATGTAGGGCGACGGGTTTATAAACCTCAAGGCCCTGTACGCAGAAACGGGGTCGACCTTGGCGTCAGCGGTAAATTCCTGCGAGAGCACCGCCTGTATGATTTCGCCGCATTTGATGTACTCCTTCGCCTTCTCGACCATTTCGCAATAGTCGGCGCGCGGCATTTCGGACTTCATCTTGATGGGCCCCGAGGCCTTTGCGGAAGGCATTTGCGCGGGGGCCGCCTTGTAAAAATCGACAAGCCGCGCGACGCGCTTGGAGGCGTCGGCATAGGCCTCCTCCGCCGTTGGAAATTCGTCAAGACGCGCGCAGGCGACAATCTTTACGGTGTGGCGCACGTTGTCGAAAATTATGACGTCGTCGTAAATGCCGAAAGAGGCGTCCGCCCACAGCGACTCCGTTTTCGGGGCGGGCAAGCGCTCGAACAGGCTCACAGTCTCGTACGAAAAATACCCGACAGCCCCGCCGAAAAACTCCGGCAGATTTTCCATGCGGCAAATCTTGCGGCTTGCGATGTATTTTTTTAAGGGCTCAAGCGGGCTCTCGCCCGGGGCGGAAACAACCGCCTTGCCGCCCGCAAATTCGAGCCTCGACTCACTCCCCTTAAGCGTAAAAACCGCGGCGGGCTCAAACCCTATAAAGGAGTACCGCCCCCAGTTGTCGATGCTCTCCGCGCTTTCGAGCAAAAACGCCCCGCGCTTCGAGGCGGCCTTCGCGAAAGTCGCAACCGGCGTTGTGAAGTCGGCCAAAAGCTCCGTATAGACGGGAACGAGGTTCGCCCCCGCGGAGTATTCCTTGAATTTTGATAATGTCGGTTCCATGATTTCGGGTATAAAAAAGGCGGCCCAAAAATCAATAGGCCGCCAATCCATTTAACGAGTTTTAAATAGATTACGACCTAATGTTCTGCCACCAAAAGTTAAACATTTTTTCTGTTATTGTGCCCCAAACTTCACGCTTTTTTTTGCGCTTGTCAAGTTTTTTTTGCTTTTTATCCAAATAAAAATATGCTACGGTAAATTTTTATTTTATTAAACAAACGGCGAAATATTTTTTCACGGTGGAGAAATCTAAAAACAGTCCTCAAATAACGTGCGTTTTTCCGCGCAAAATAGACCAGTCGATAGTATCATGCTTGCCGATGGCCTCTTACGGGGGCGAGATTTCAATAGTCCAAACCGACGAGGAGGCCAAAGCGGCCGTCGCCGAAATTTCAAAGGAAACCCTGCTGGGCTTCGACACCGAGTCGAGGCCGTCGTTTAAAAGAGACCAGCACTACCCCGTGGCGATTCTGCAGCTCGGAGGCAAAAGCAAAGTCTGGATTTTCCGCCTCGGCGCCCTGCAAGACTCGCTCGCCGAAATTTTTGCGATACTCGCAAACCCCGGCATTAAAAAAGTCGGCGTCGCCGTAAACGGAGATATTTCCGCCCTTCGCAAGCTTCTGGACTTCGAGCCCCAAAACGTGGAGGATATAAGCGTAAAAACGCGCGATATAGGCATAATAAACACGGGGCTTAGAAACCTCGCCGCCCTGTTCTGCGCGGTGCGCATCTCAAAAAGCGCGCAAATGAGCAACTGGTCCGCGGATAAACTTACCGAAAAGCAAATAAAATACGCCGCGACCGACGCGTGGATTAGCCGAAAGCTCTACCTTGCAGTCGAGCCCGTCTATAACTCGAAACGCTACGCCCTCGAGCCCGAAAGGCCGAAAAAAACCTCAAAATTAAAAAAAATCCGCGACATTATAAAACGCCTCTTTTCCTTTTAGGCGGAGGCTTTTGGCAAGGGCGGAGCCCTTGACAAAAGCTACCGTCTCGGGCTGCGCTAAAGCGCACCCTCGGCGTCGAACCCGCTTTGTGTGTTCTTCGTCCCGCAACCCAGCAAAAAACCGCAGATAAAAATCTGCGGTTTTTTACGGGATGGACGGGATTGCACTCGCTCGCTTGGTTTTGCTAACGCAAAATCCGCGCTGTTCTCGCCCTTCGGGTAAAAATGCTT
>JAGBOM010000389.1 GCA_017633865.1 Opitutales bacterium | reverse complement strand
TGGCGGCTTCGCCGAGAACTTCCACTTCAACATCGTATGATTTTCCGTCGATTGTAATGCGTAATTTTTTCATTTTAAGTATTTTCTTTCTGTTTTAAATTAAGGTTTTTTGTTGTTTTGTTTAAATTGATTTGCTCGTATTTGCCTTTTTAGCGCTTGTGGGACTCGAAAATCGCGCTTCTGCCCGACGACGCCCAGTTGAAGTCTGGAGCCACCCTTGTTATTCCGCAAACGCGGCAGGGAGCGCCTATCGCAACTGCCGCGGCCGCGGCTATTACAGCCACAAGCTCTGCGGGCTCGCCTTCGGAGGAGGGCTTTACCGACACACTTCTGTGTGGGGCGCCGTCCATGGCCGCGTAAACCGCCGAGCTTATCACGCCGGCAAGCTCCGCGCTTTTTTCGTCCGCCTGCTTTTGCCTGCTTGCGGATTGCGCCGCCGCTTCCGCCGCTTTTTTGGCGGCTCTTTTTTCGGCAAGCTTAAAGGGCAGGCTCATCAGGCTTGTCGCAAGCGACATTGTCCACAATACGCCCAGAACCACAACAAAGCCCGTCATCATAAACGCGATGGTCTCGTTGAGGTTCGGGTAGAGAGCGATTGCTAATGCTTCCATAATATATATGAGAGTTTTTTACGAATTTTACAGGGGGATGTTGCCGTGCTTCTTGGGCAGGCGCGCTTCGCGCTTGCTGAGAGTCGCCCTAAACGCCGCCGCCAAAACGCCGCGTGTTTCGGCGGGGTCTATTACGTCGGTAATCATGCCCTTTGAAGCCGCCTGGTAGGGGCTTGCGAACTTCTCGCGGTAGTCCTCGCGGAGCTCTGCCTCTTTGGCCTTGGGGTCGGCGGCTTCGGAAATCTCCTTCTTGTAGAGAACCTTGCACGCGCCCTCCGCGCCCATAACGGCGATTTCCGCCGTCGGCCACGCGAAAACCATGTCGGCGCCCATTTCGGCGTTGCACATTCCGATGTACGCTCCGCCGTAGGCCTTCCTCATAATGAGGGTGATTTTGGGGACTGTCGCCGAGGCGTAGGCAAAGAGCATCTTCGCGCCGTGGCGGATAATGCCGCCCTGCTCCTGCGCGAGGCCGGGCATAAATCCCGGAACGTCGACGAGGTTCAAAATCGGAACGTTAAAGGCGTTGCAGGTGCGTATGAACCTTGCGGCTTTGTCGGCGGCGTCGATGTCTATGCAGCCGGCCTTGAACGAGGGCTGGTTCGCGATTATGCCTATAACCACGCCCTGAAGCTTCGCGAAGCCCGTAATCATGTTGCGGGCCCACATCGACTGTATTTCAAAGAACGAGCCCGCGTCCACTATGCGCTCGATAACCTTGTAGGTGTCGAGGGCGATTTTCGAGCTTTCGGGAATGAGGTCGTTGATGGCCTGGTCGTAAACTTTTTCAAGAGGCGCGGAGGTGTCGTGCGGAGCCTCCTGCATGTTGTTCGAGGGCAGGTAGCTCAAGAGCCTTTTGGAAAGCTCAAGCGCGTGGGCGTCGTCCTCGGCCACAAGGTGGATGTTGCCCGAAATCGACGCGTGCGCGG
>JAGBOM010000388.1 GCA_017633865.1 Opitutales bacterium | reverse complement strand
CGAGCCACTTCGGCTACCAGGGCGTGGACTACGTAAAATTCATACGCAAGTTCGGCGAGCGCATCTTCCACGTGCACGTAAAAGACGCCTGGTGGGGGCACGGCAACGGCGAGGCGGGCGTATTCGGCGGCCACACCGAGTTTACCGACCCGCGCCGCTATTGGGACTTCCGCTCGCCCGGCCACGGCGACGTAAACTTTGAGGAAATCATCGTAGCCTTGAACGACGTCAAGTACAAGGGCCCCCTCTCCGTAGAGTGGGAGGACGGCAGAATGGACAGAGTCCACGGCGGCACCGAGGCCTGCGCGTTTACAAGGAGGATAGACTTCCCGACTTCCGACGTCGTTTTCGACTCGGCTTTCGACAAGTCGAACCAGTAGGCTGAAATTTATTTGCCGCTTGCGGCGCAAAAAAATTATTTTTTGCGCCGCGGCTTTTTGCCCCAGCGCTTTTTTATAAAACTTTCCGCCTTTTGCGGTGTTAAAAAATGCGGGGCAAAAGATTCGGCAAAACGCTTCCGGGGGCGTTAGAGCTTCAAAAAGCTTCGATTTTTTTGGGGGCTTGCGCCAAGCGGAATTTTTGGGCCGGCAAAATCCGGCGGGCGGCTCCGCCGCCGAAAACATTGTTTTTAGGCGTTTTTTTCTTGAAAACTCCACAGAAAACAGGATATATATTTTACATCAATTAGAAAACAAATTATATTATATGCAAAACAACGAATGCAAAAAGAATGACTGGGCAATGACAATGGCTTTTTGGCTTTTGCGCATTTGGCTCGCGGTAAGGGCAATAACAACGGGTCTTGTAAAATTTCAGGGCACAGGCCCCCGTCTTACGGACAAGGCAAAGCTTTTTGAAGCCATCGGAGACCCCGATATTACAACGGTCGACCAGGCCGTGCAAAACTACGGCTCAATCGCGGATCTTGCAAAGCAGTTCCCGGACTCTTTTGAAACCGTAAGCTACCTTAGCACAAGCTTCTACCACGGCCTGCCCGCAAGGGGCCCGATGAGCATTGAAGGCTTTGCGGCAAGCCCGCTTATGCCCACGTTTATGGTCCAGCCCTACGCCATGGTTTTGGGTGTCGCGCTCATCGGCTTGGGCTTGGCGCTCTTGGCGGGCGTTTGCACCCGCATTACACTGTTCTTGATGGGCCTTTTGTACGTGTCGCTCACATACGGATTCCTCATTTTGGAGCCCGTTTTGAAAGACGCTTCCGCGGCAGGCGCGGCGTTCCTCGGCGTTCACATGATTATGATTGTGGCTGCCTTGGCTCTTTCAAAGTACAACAAATTTGAGCTCTTGCCCTGCGGAAAGCTTCCGTTTTGCAAGTGCTGCGATAAATAATAAAAAGGGGAGAAAAATATGGAATACACAAGAAGAGACTTCCTTAAAATGGCAGGTCTTGCCGGCGGCGGGCTTATGATGTCCTCCGTGGCTGCCACAGCCCAGGAAGCCAAAAAGGTAAATCCGAGCGAGGAAATCAACCTTGCTTTAGTCGGCATAGGCGCCGAAGGCGAAGTTCTGCTTAACAGCTTGATAAATATGCCCGGCATACGCTTCCGCGCGGTTTGCGACATTTGGAAATGCCGCCGCATTTACGCCCGCGGCCGCATTAAGGGCGTTTGCGGACAGGAGCTGAAAGACCACATGTACGAAGACTACAAGGAGCTATTGGCAAACGAAAAAGACATTGACGCCTTGATAATCGCGACTCCCTACTTCTGGCACTCTCCGCAGACTGTGGACTTTTTGAAGGCCGGCGTAAACGTTTATTGCGAAAAGATGATGTCGAACACCATCGAGGGCGCGAGGGCTATGGTCCGCGCCGCCCGCGAGACAGGCAAGCTTTTGCAGATCGGCCACCAGCGCAAGTCCAACCCGCGCTACCATTTTGTGCGCGACGTTCTTTTGCGCAAGCTCAACCTTTGCGGCAGGCTCACGGGCGCGAACGCCCAGTGGAACAGGGCTGTAACAAAGGATTTGGAAGTTCCCACGCTCCCCGCTTTTGCGATCTCCGACGAGACCCTCCAAAAGTACGGCTTCGAAAACAAGCAGAAGTTCCGCAACTGGCGCTGGTACAAAGGCTTGGGCGGAGGCCCGATCTCCGACCTCGGCGCGCACCAGATAGACATCTTCGCCTATATGTTCGGCGGCAGGCCCAAGAGCGT
>JAGBOM010000387.1 GCA_017633865.1 Opitutales bacterium | reverse complement strand
GTCTTTTGCGTAGGCCTGCGCCGCGAAGACAAGAGCGAAAAAGATATCAAAAATCCTTACAAACATCGCGCAAAACCGGCTAAACATCTATAACGTCGTCGCCGCGCTTCGTCTTGAAAACCTTTCTCGACTCCACAATCGCGACAATCCATGAAAGCACCTCGATTAAAAAGCCCGACCACAGCGCCGTCCAAAACGACTTAAGCTCTATGCCCGGCACAAAAAACGTCGAAGCCCAAATGACCAGGGCGTTCACCAAGACAACGCCCGCGCCGAGCGTAAACAAAATAAAGGGCAGCGTAAAGACAATCAAAAGAGGCTTTAAAAGCAGATTCAAAAGCCATATCACAAACACGAGCCCCACAAACGAAAACGGGTTCGAGTAAACGATGCTGGGCACCGTCAGCTTCGCCGCCAAAAGCGAAAGCGCGATTATGCCGCAGCCCTTCCAAAAACCGAGGTTAATCCTGCGCGTTATCTTTACGCGCGACAAGTTCGATTCTCCGTCAAAACTTCTTTTTTCCATGTTGAATACTCTGCTTGATTCTTTTGTAATTTGCAAGCCTTTCGGAAATTTGTTTTTCCGAGCCGCTCTGCTTGGGGAAATAAAGCTGCATAGGCTTCTCCAAATACTCCTGGCCGCTGATGTTTTCGGGGCAGTCGTGGCTGTAGATGTATTCGCCGCCGTTGCCGAAGGAGCGGTTTAGCTTCGTGTGGGAGTCGCGCAAAAAAACGGGAACGGGCTGGAGCTCCTTCTTTACGGCCGCGTGCGCGGCGGCAAGCGCCAACGTCGCGGAATTGCTCTTGGGAGCGCACGCCAAAAATATCACGGCGTGGGCGAGATTCAGCTCGCACTCCGGAAGGCCGATTCTCTCGCAGGCGTCGAAGGCGGCGTTCGCGACCAAAAGCGCGCGGGAGTCCGCAAGCCCGATGTCCTCGCTCGCCAAAATCACGAGGCGGCGGGCGATAAAGCGGGGGTCCTCGCCGCCCTCGAGCATCTTCGCAAGCCAGTACAAGGCGGCGTCGGGGTCGCTGCCGCGGACGGATTTTATGAAGGCGGAAATAGTGTCGTAATGCTCGTCCTCGTCGGCGTCGTAGCGGATTCTGCGCTCCTTGGCGAACATGGCAATGTCGCCTTCGGTAAGCTCGGAGGCGGCGCCCTTTGCCAAAACGATTGTCTCGAGAGCGTTCAACGCCCTGCGCATGTCGCCGTCGCTCAAGGCGGCCAGCGACTTTAAAATTTCGTCGCTTGCCGAAACCTTGAAGGCGCCGAGCCCGCGCTCGCAGTCCTCAAGCGCGCGCCGCAAAACCGCCGCCACGTCGCCAGCCGCGACGGGCTCGAGCTTGAACAAATGGCTGCGCGAAAGAAGGGGCGCGTTTACGTAAAAGCCGGGGTTGTGCGTCGTGGCGCCAATCAGGCGTATGTTGCCGTCCTCGACGTCGGGCAGAAGCAAGTCCTGCTGAGCCTTGTTGAAGCGGTGGATTTCGTCCACAAATAAAATCGTGCGCTCGTCCGTGCGGTAGCGGGCCATTTTTAGCTCGTCGCGAAGCTCCGCCACGTTCGACAAAACCGCGTTGATTTTAACAAAGCGGCTGTTCGTTTCAAGGGCGATGACCTCCGCCAGAGTCGTCTTTCCGCAGCCGGGAGGGCCGTAAAACAAAAGCGAGCCGAAAGTGTCGGAGGAAATCAGGCGAGGCAACAGACAGCCCTCCGATAAAATGTGCCTGTGCCCGACGACCTCGCCCAGCGAACGCGGACGCATACGCACCGCAAGCGGGGCGTTTTTCGGCACGCGCAAAAGCTCGCCGCGGGAGGGGGTTGATTGCGAAAAGAGGTCGTCCATATACGCGCTTAAATAAAATCGGCATGCCCGGACAGTTCAAGAGAAATTTTTTAATATGCGGGCGGAAACGAAATAAGAAGAGACGAATTTTTGAAATTATGAATTTAGAGGCTTGACAATAAAAAAGAAATGAGGGAATATTTCGGCTTTATTTCAAACGGGGCTGTAGCTCAGTTGGAAGAGCGCTAGAATCGCACTCTAGAGGTCGTGAGTTCGAGCCTCATCAGCTCCACAAGAAAAGCGCGCTTAAGTGCGCTTTTTTATTTGGCGATTGCTTTTGGCGCATAACATTGTCGCCGCGTCAAAAAAAGCTCGGAATGAATGTAAATTCTATTCCGAGCTTTTTTATTCCTTGCTCCTCGTTCTGCATCCAAAATCAATGCGCCAAATTCAACGAACTCTGAACGGCTTTATCTTTTATAAGATTTTTTTAGAGTAATTTTAAGAACCGAAGTGAGTTCGTTTGTTTAGGCGAGAGGATTTTGGATGCAGAACGAGTATTGAAAACCCTTCAAGGACGCGCGGTGTATCTTAATATACATAAGCGGTCTTGAACAGATTTCAAAGAAACGCTCTATGCTCTCTTTTTAGGCGAGAGGATTTTGAGCGCAGTTCAAGGCGCAAAAAAATC
>JAGBOM010000386.1 GCA_017633865.1 Opitutales bacterium | reverse complement strand
GCACATGGGCGGCACGGGGTTCTTGAGAAATCCGTCGGGAGTTGCGCTCTACAAATTCTTCGGCGAAAACGTGTTTAGGAGCGACCTTTCAATCTCCGCCCCCGAGCTCGGCTCGCTGCTCGACCACAGCGGCGCGGTGGGCGACGCCGAAAAGAACTCCGCAAAAGTCTTCGGCGCGGACATGACATACTACGTTTTAAACGGCACCTCCAACGTAAACCAAATAGTCTGGAGAAGCCAGGTTCTGCCGAGCGACATCGCCCTTGTCGACCGCAACTGCCACAAGTCGCTAAACTACGCGATGGTTATTACCGACGCTTTGCCCGTCTATATTTCGGCAAGGCGCAACCGCCTCGGCATCATGGGCCCCGTGCGCCTCTCGGAGCTTTCCGAAAAATCCGCGCGCGCCAAAATCAAAAAGTCCGCGATAATTCCCGACGGGCTAAAAGACGCCCCCATAAAAATCGCGACAATCACAAACTCCACCTACGACGGCATCTGCCTAAACGCCGTAAAAATCAAGAAGGCGCTCGAAAAAACCGTAGCCAACATACACTTCGACGAGGCGTGGTTCGCCTACGCCAAATTCCACCCCGTCTACAAGGGCTTCTTCGGCATGACAGAAGACGAGCTTAAGCCGACCCACCCGCCCGTTTTCGTGGCGCAGTCGACCCACAAGCTGCTGACGGCGTTCTCGCAGGCGTCGATGCTGCACATTAAGCACGGCGGCACCGTAAAAATCAATCCGGACGAGCTGAACGAGTCGTACATGATGCACGCCTCTACCTCGCCGCAATACAATATGATCGCCTCGCTCGACGTCGCCACCGGCATGATGGAGGACAGCGTCGTATGCCTTTGGAAGGACATCATAACAATGGCTGTCCAGCTCCGCAAAACCGTCGCGAAAATCTCCCACGAGCTCAAAACCCGCGACGCCAACGACTGGTTCTTCGACATCTGGCAGCCCAAGAAAGTCAAGGTCGACAAAGAAATCCTAAACTTTGAAAACGTCGACACCGACTTCCTCGTCAACAACCAGTCCGCCTGGATTCTGAACGCCGACAACAACTGGCACGGCTTCGACAAGGTCGAAGACAACTACGCGATGCTCGACCCCATAAAGCTGACCTTCATCACCCCCGGCATGAACCCCGACGGCTCCCTGCGCGAAAAGGGCATACCCGCGCAAATCGCGACAAACTACCTGCTCGAAGAGGGCATAGTCTGCGAAAAGACCGACTACTACTCCTTTCGGCTGCTCAACTCGCTCGGCACAAACCGCGCCAAGCAGGAAACCCTAATCTCCGCGCTCTTGCACTTCAAAAAGCTGTACGACTCCAACGCGCCTATGGACGAAGTTATGCCCTCGTTTACGCGCGACAACCCGCAATACAAGGGCGTGGGGCTGAAAGACCATTGCAGGCAAATGCACTCGTTCATCAAGAGCCGCCGCCTGACCTCGCTTATGTACGACTGCTACGACGTCGTCCCGCAGCAGGCCATGACGCCCGCCGAAGCATACAGGCACGTCGTGCGCAAAAACGTCGAATTTGTGAAAATCGAAAAAATCGCGAACCGCATACCCGCCATAATGGTCGTGCCCTACCCGCCCGGAATCCCGATGATTATGGGCGGCGAAGTCCTCGGCAAAAGGGCGAAGGCCGTTTGCGACTACCTTAAAGCCCGCCAAGACTTTGAAAACGCGTTCCCGGGCTACGAATCGGAAATCCACGGCGTGGACAAAGTGCGCGAAAACGGCAAAGTCTCCTTCAGGATTATGTGTATAAAGGTTTAGGTTTTGGCTTCGCGCTTTTGGCGCGGAAGTTCGTTGCTTCGTCAAAAAAAGCTTGGAATGAATGTAAATTCTATTCCAAGCTTTTTTGTTCCTCGCGCCTGCTTCCGCATCCAAAATCGCTCGCCAAAACAAGAGCGGAGCCCTTGACCCTCGGAAGCTCCGCTTCCTCTTTTGTGCTACATCGGCGCGGAGTCCCGCACCTCCTTTCAAAAGTCGCATTGCTCTCGCAATAGCTTCTTCGAGAAAAAATCCAAATAAAAAAATAGTCTTATAAAAAATAGAAAATAAAATCGTACTGAGTTCGTTGATTTTGGCGAGCGATTTTGGATGCGGAACAAGGAGATAGAAAAAAATATGCCCGACGCATACTAACGTATGTGAGGGCATATTTTATTTCGTTTCGACACAGTTCCGCGCCAAAAGCGCGAAGCCAAAACAAAAGCGAGCGCCAAAATTAGCGGCGCAAGCCCAACCGCACAATCAGCGAATTATACCTTTCGAGATTGTTCTTCTTCAGATAGTCGAGAAGCTTTCTGCGCTTGCTCGTCATCGCAATAAGGCCGCGGCGGGAGTGAAAATCCTTCTTGTGAGAGGCGAGGTGGTCGGTCAAGTGCGCGATTCTTGCGGAAAGAAGCGCGACCTGCACTTCGCAGGAGCCGGTGTCTTTATCGTCGAGGCGGTATTCCTTGATGATGCTTGCTTTGTCTATTACTTTGTCTGCCATTTTTTTGCTTTCTGTTTAGCGCAATTTTGGGGGCCCGATTTTGAGCCCGCGCCCGCGGCTACCCGCCGAAAACGCCGTTAAAAACCCGAAATTTTTATTTCGGTAAAATTGCGGGCTCTCGCAAGAAAAAGGACCTGCTCGAACCTAACGCATTGTTAAAGTTAAAAGATATCCCACGCCGCCCTAAAAAAATCAAGCTTTTTTTATTCAAAAGAATCCCCATCAATAAAAAAACGCCTTTTCTTTATTGGGCCCGCTCCAAGAAGAATCCGAATAAAAAACAGCCTAACTAAGAAAAACGCACAAAGTTCGTTGGTTTTTGCGAACGATTTTTGATGCGAGAAAAAATACTAAAATCTAAAACCGTTGAGAGCTCCCTTGTTTTAGGCGAGAGGATTTTGGATGAAGAACGAGTATTGAAAACCCTTCAAGGACGCGCGGTGTATCTTAATATACATAAGCGGTCTTGAACAGATTTCAAAGAAACGCTCTATGCTCTCTTTTTAGGCGAGAGGATTTTGAGCGCAGTTCAAGGCGCAAAAAAATC
>JAGBOM010000385.1 GCA_017633865.1 Opitutales bacterium | reverse complement strand
CTTCGCGGATAAGCGCATCCCCGATATGCGATAAAACCAAAATCCGAGACTCCCCAATCCTCTCCGCCCAAATTAAACCCGCATAAGACAAAGAAAAAAATTCCCCAAATATTCGGGCGCAAAAAAACCTCCAAGAATTTTCGGAGCGCCTTAAAGCGCCCGCATTTCTTGGAGGCTTAAATAGGGATTATCCGCTAAATCGAGTCGGAGAACGAAACCTGCTTGATTTTCGCCTGCGCGCAGGCGTCCAAAATCGACATTGAAGACTGGTGCTGCGAATCGCCGTCCGGAATAATCGTAACGATTGTGGGCGCGCCCGCGTCGTCGGCCATTTTCTTTAGGCGCGCGAGGGTCGTTGCCAAGCCGTCAAGCTTAATCTCGCCCTTGCCGGCGATTCTCGAGCCGTTCAAAATAATGTCGCCGTTGGGGCGGATTACTATCTTTTGCTCGCTCGGCAAAACCTTCGGGGCAACCTCCGGCGGAACCTGCACGGGAAGCATAACGGTCAAATCCGCTTCTTGTTGTATCGGCAAATACATAAAATAGATGAGCAACAAGAAAATAATGTCTATCATCGACGTCAGACTGAACGAGTCGTCCGAAATCGCCAAACCTCTTTTTCTGCGTCTTGCCATAGTTCTACTGCTGTTCGACACCAAAAATTATGTTGGAAACGCCCACCTTCGCGCAGCGCTTCATTATTTCGCTTATAAAGCGGTAGTGGGTGCCCTTGTCCGCCCTCAAATAAACGCCCTTGAATTCGGGATCCGCCGCCCTTCTGGCGACCGCCGCTTCAATTTCGTCCAAATCGGAGGGACGCGCGCCGAGGAAGTATTTTCCGTCGATATCCACGGAGATGAACTGCCTTTCGCGGCTGTCTTCGGGAACGACGGACTTGTCGGCGATGGGCATGTCGACCTTGACAAGCTCCGCCGACGCGAAGCTCGTCACCGTCATAAAGAACGCGATAAGAAGAAAGACCACGTCTATCATCGACGTAAGCTCGAAATTCGTATCGTCGTCCTGCTGAACCCTTACTTTCATGGTAAATAAGCTAAAGGCCTGCGGAAATTATTTTTCGGCCGCGGGAGCCGCTTCGGCGGGTTCGTCAAGCTGCTGCGGGCCGTACTTCTTGGCGGTTTTAAATATGAACATAAGGTCGCCCAAAATGCGGCTGATGCCCGACGACACCTTGCCGTAGGCGTTCTTGTAATAGAAGAAGAAGAACATCGCGGGGATGCCGACAATCATGCCCGTCGCGGTTGTGATGAGGGCTTCCGAAATGTTGTCCGCAAGCTTTTGGGCGGAACCAGCGCCTTCTGCCGCGATTGTGTTGAACGCCTTAACCATGCCCGTAACCGTGCCGAAAAGACCCAACATGGGGGCGATTGACGCGATGAGGGCGAGGTAGTTGACCATAACGTAGGGGGCGGCCATTTCCTCGATGGAGGATTCCTCCATGGCTTCCTGGATGGAGTCCCATTCGAGATCCTTGTCGTTTACGCGGGCGAGACCCGCGCCCAAAATGTTTGTACGCGGGGAGGCTGTTTTGGCGCAGTACGCGAGCGCTCCGTCGACGGCGAGGTGGGTGAGCAGCTTTTCGAGCTCCTTAATGTCTGCGGGGTTAGCGAATTTTACGCTGCGGATGGACATTCCGTTAACAATGGCCAAGGAAAGGCAGGCTATCGCGCAGAAGGCCAACGGATACATTGTCATGCCGCCGGCTCTCCACATATCGCCGAGGGTTTTGGCCTTTACGACTTTTGACTTGTCGCCCGCGGCGGCAGCGTTTGCGGGAGCGTCGGCGGCAGCGGGGGCCGCGTTGTTTGCGTCTTGCGCGGAGGCGGAGACCGCAAAGCCGAATGCCGACATAGCGGCGAGAATCGTTAGAGTAATGAGCTTTCTTTTCATTTAGCTAATAGTTGTAGGGTTTATTATTTAGAAATTTATTGAAAGAGCGCCGCGCGACAATGCGCGGTGTTTGTTTAGGAAATAATATTGCCGCTCTTGTTTAAAATATGCAAGCGTTTTTTCATTTTTTTAAAAAAGTGGGGTTTAAGGCCGAAATTCGCCCCCGTTTTCGGCGGATTTCGCCCTTTCGGTCACGAGGGCGAGCTGGCCGCAGGCGGCCTCGATGTCGGAGCCCTTTTCGCGCCGAAGCGTGCACGACACGTTTTTGCCCTTCAAGGCGTTAAAGAACGCCTTGCGCCTCTGCGGGGAAGGCCTCCGCCACGGAAGCCCCTCGACAGTGTTGTACGGAATCAGGTTTACGTGGGCGCGGAGCGAAAGCGCGATTTTGGCAAGCTCGTCGGCGTCCTTAAAAGAGTCGTTTATCTTGTCTATCAAGATGTATTCGAGGGTAACCATTCTGCCGCTTGCCTTTGCGAGCTCCCTTACTGCGGGAATGAGCTTTTCGAGCGGGAAGCGGCGGTTTACGGGCATAATTTTGTCTCGCGCTTCGTTTGTGGCGCCGTGGAGGCTGACGGCGAGCCTGTACGGGAACCCCGAAGAGGCGAGCTCCGAAATTTTGTCGGCAATGCCGCAGGTCGAAAGCGTTATCCGCTGCGCTCCGAAGCCGAAGCGGGCATTTATTATATGGAGGGCTTTCATTACGTTGTCGAAATTCGCCAAAGGCTCGCCCATGCCCATTACGACGATGTTTTCAAACGCGAACCTCCCGCCTTCGGCAAACGGCAAAAGCTGGGAGACTATCTCCGGGCTCGAAAGGTTCCGCTTGAACCCGCGCGCTGTCGAGGCGCAAAATTTGCAGCCCTGCGCGCAGCCCAACTGCGTGCTTACGCAGAGCGTCTTGCGGATTCCGCCCGACTCGTCGTCGGGGGCTTCAAGAATCACGCACTCCACAAACCCGCCGCCCGAAAGCTCGAAAAGCCGCTTGCCCGTTTCGTCCGCCGATATTTTGCCGCCGACGGGCTCCGCCGCCGAAATGGCGTACCTTTGCTTAAGCCTCTCCCTAAGCGCCGCGGGCAGCGAGCTCATTTTTGCGAAGTCGAAAATCTTTTTTTCGTAGACGGCCTCCCAAACCTGCTTCGCCCTGAACTTCGGAAGCCCGGCTTCGGCAATCTCCGACGAAAGGGAGTCGAAGTCCAAATCGAAAAAGGGCTTTTTTGCGGATTCGGGCATTGGGGTTAATAGCCGACGTCTTCGGGGCGCCAAATGTTGCGGTGTTCGGCCTCGTTTTTAGCCTTGACCCTCTCAAGATATGTGCGGGTATCGCGGGTTTCTCCGGATATGACGCTGCCGATGGGGGTTTCGCGAGCGTCGTCTTCGACGCTTTCGCAGGCCGTAAAAAACGCGGAGGCCGCCGCGAGCAAAATAAGTAGCTTTTTCATAAAAAAGAATATGGGCGATGTTTGCGGGTTAATCAATTCAAAACTTCGCCCCGCAAAACTTAGCCGCGCTTCGACATCATTTTTTTGCGCTTTAAAGCGAGCTCGCGCATGTCTACCGCGACGTCGTCGGCCTCGAAAATCTCCGAGCCCAAAAGGTGCTCGAAAATATCCTCAAGCGTCACCACGCCCGTAAGCGAGCCGAATTCGTCGACGACAATTCCCATCTGCTGGTGCCTGCGCAAAAGCTGGCGCATCACGGCAAGAGAGCTTCCGTTTTCGGGTACGAAGGCGCACTCCTTTACAAAGTCCTTCACGAGCTTGAAGTCTTCGTCCTTGGCCTTGGCGGTAAGCAGGTCGCGGCGGCGGACGATGCCCACGATGTTGTCTACAGTATCTTTATATACGGGCATTCTGCCGAAGGGTATATTGTTTAGCCTCGCGAAAAGCCCGCCCACGGACTCCGACTCGTCGAGGGCGACAACCACCGTTCTCGGAGTCATAATTTCCGAAATCAAAGTGTCGTCAAGCGAGAGGGCGTTTGAAATCAAGTCCTTCTCCTGCGCGGAAATTAGGCCGTCGGCGGCTCCCTTTTCGGCGAGGAGCTTTATTTCGTCGTCGCCGGTCTGCCGGCTCTTGCCGCCGCGCGAAAAAAGCAGAATTAGCCTGCTCATCGCGGCCGAAACCGGCCACATAACAGCCCGCACGATTTTTAGCGG
>JAGBOM010000384.1 GCA_017633865.1 Opitutales bacterium | reverse complement strand
AGGCTCGGGGCGGCGGCGAGCGCGAAAATTAGAGCTAAAAGCTTCTTCATAAAATCTCCATAATTGAAAACGCCGCCTGCGACGTGCTTGTAAGGTTTATTTGCGCGTAAAATCCGCGCCCCAAAGTTTTGAAAACGAGCGGGGCGTACGCCGAATTTATGTAGCAGCAGCCCAAAAGTTCGTCGGCGCGGACGGCGTTTTTTATGTTTAGAAAGCGCAAAACTTCGCCGTAGTAGCGCTTTTCAAAGGCGTTTAAAATTTGCGGAATCAAGGCGGCGTCCGGCTTTTCAACGCCGAATTTCGACATGGATTTTCCAATCTCGCGGGCGAAGTCTTCGGGGTCGCGCGGGCGGTTGAAAATCGAGACGTCCAAAACTTTCGCGAAAGCCCCGCCGGCGGACAGGCCTGCGACGTAGGCGATTGCGCCCTCCGACATTTCGGAAATTCTGCGCGAGTATTTGGCGGCGGGTTCGAAGTATTTTGCGTACGGGCTTTTTTCGTCGGCCGCGGCTACGACGGCCGAGCTTGCCCCGCCCAGGTTAAGCTCGAACATCGCCTGCATGAGAGCGAGCTCGAAAGACGCCTCCTTCGCGGTCGCGGCGGAGTTCAGCCCTTTAATGGAGCGGGCGTTTGCTATCGCGCTCGGCGGGGCGTTGTGCACCGAGTTCGTGAAGGCCGAGGGCAGGGGCTTTGCGCCGCTTTCGTCGAGAACGCCCTCGAGGAATCTGGCGGTTTCTGCGCTCATGCCGATTCCCGTTGCAAAGCATACGCAAGAGCTTTCGGGCTCGAAGCTTTTTGCGCCGCCTATCGCCTGGTTTGCGGCTTCGAGCGCCATTTGCTGCATGCGGGCGAACTTGCGCTTTTTTAGCGGCGGGACTTCCTTTAGTATCGAGGACGCGTCGCAAAATTCCCCGCGCTTTTGGGCGGCGAAATTTTCGCAAAATTCGCCGGGGCTGTTGCCGAGCGGGCTTACAACCCCCGCGCTTTTTAGATATACGGGCCTTAGTTCGGGCGCGGGAAGGCCTCCCGATTTTCGGGAATCGCCCGCGCGGTATTTTGAAAATACGGAGCTTGCGTTGTTGCCGCCGAAGCCTATTGACGTTGTTAAGACGCTCTTTATTTCAAGGTCGAGGGGCTTGGGCGAGGGCGGTTTTGAAATTTCGGCGGGAGCGCTTTTAAAGCCCGCGCTCGGAGGCAGCCTGCCGATTTGAATTGCCTTTATCGCGATTGCCGCGTTTATCGCGCCGCTTGCGCCCAGCGTGTGCGAGAACACTCTTTTTAAGGAGGCGTACGGCGGAATGGCCGCGCCTTTAAAGACGCTTTTCATCGCGAAAAATTCCGAGGAGTCGTTGCCCTCGGTGCCCGTTCCGTGCGCGAGAACGGCGGAAATTCCCGAAGGCGACCCCCCCGCAAATTCGATAGCATTTTTCATCGCCCGCGCCGCGCCGCTTCCGTCGGGGCTCGGGGAGGTGGCGTGGTAGGCGTCGCAGGTGCAGGCGGCGGAATCGACGAAGGCGAGGGGGGCGAGGCCGAATTCCCCGGCGGTAGCCTCGTCCATAATAAATAAAGCCGCCGCGCCGTCGCCCAAGTTTATGCCGTCGCGATCGGCGTCGAACGGCCGGCATTTAAATTTGCTTAATAAAAGGAGGCTGCCGAAGCCGTTTACGGTTATTCTTGAAAGCGCGTCCGCCCCGCCGACAAGAGCCGCGCGGCATTTGCCGAGCTTTACGGCCTTTATCGCGGCGTCGAGCGCGATTCCCGAGCTTGAGCAGGCGGTTGAAAAAGTCGCCCTCATTCCGCCGAGAGAAAAGCTTTTCGCGGCGATGTCTGCAAGCGTCGAGCATTCGTAGCCCGTAAGCGACGGAGCCGCCGAAATAATGCCCTTGCGCAGTTTTATAATTTCGTTTTCGACCTCGAAAATCCCGCCAATGCTCGTGCCCGCAAAAACTCCCGTCGAGGCTCTAAGCCCTTCCGCGAGCTCGCCGCCCAAAGCCTCCCGCGCCGCCGCGCAAAACATTATTGCGCATTATGAAAATTTTGAGGCGAGGCCTTTTTGCGGGGCGTCCTTACTTTCGGCCACGAATTTTTCGGAAAACTTCGGGCACTCGAAGGCGGAAAGCCTTTCCAAAACGTCTTTGCCCTCGAAGGCCGCGCGGGCGCTTTCGGCAAAGCCGCAACCCGCGGCGGAGCAGATTCCGACGCCGGCTGCGACGATTTTCCCGCGCGGATTTGGCATCTTGCTTTATTTTATTTTTTGGAGGATAGTATGAAGTCCGCCATCGCGTGTACCGAGGCGAAAACGCTTTTGGCCTCCGCCTTGCCGTCAATCGATATTCCGTAGTCGGTCTCGAGCATGAGCACGAGGTCGAGCGCGTCGACGGAGTCGAGGCCGAGGCCGTCATCCTCGAAAAGGGGGGCGTCGGAGGGAATGTCGGCGGGGGTTGTTTCGGGAAGGCTAAGGGTTTTGATGATTTTCGCCTTTAGTTCTTCTAAAAGTTTGTTCCTGTCCATTATTTTGCAAGTTTTTTGGGCGATTATGCGGGGGCGCGGGCGCTTAGGCAAGCAATTTATGCGGCGGCGGGCTTTTATCTCCAAAAATCGTAGAAATTGAACCACTGGTACGGATATTTTTTTACCTCCGCCTCGAGCGCGGCGGCGAATCTTTCGGCGGCTTTAAGCGAGTTTTCGGGGTTTTTTAGAGAGCCCTTGGGGAATTCAAAAACGTTCAAGAGCTTGATTTGGTATCTTCTCGGAGCGATTCTTTCGCAGACGGTCTGCACGGCCTTCGAGCCCGATTTTTCGGCGAGCAAAAAGGCGTTTATGGGGAATTTCGCCCTGCGCGAGAAAAATTCTACGCTTTCGAATTTGCCCCCCGCGAACCTGTCGCCCTGCACGGCCAAAATCCCGCCTTTTTTCAGGAACAAAAAGGCGTCCAAAAACGACATTTTGTCGTCCGCGCCCCCGATGAATTCGATTTTTTGGGATCGCCTTTCGGCGTCCAAAACCTT
>JAGBOM010000383.1 GCA_017633865.1 Opitutales bacterium | reverse complement strand
TGCCGCGGGAGCGTTTCGGGGCGCTGATGGCGATTGCGATTTTCGCGAGTTTGATATCGATGTTTTTAGGCGCGGGAAGGAGGGGAGGCGGCGGGTTTTCGAGGTCGTTTTGGGCGGCGCAGGCGTTCGGCTTTTTGGGCGGATTTGCGACGATGATTGGCAACGCGGCGGGCCCCGTCATGGCGGCGTATTTGCTTGCGATGAATTTGCCCAAACTTGCTTTTGTGGGGACGAGCGCGTGGTTTTTCTTGGCGGTGAACTACCTGAAAATCCCGCTTCAGGTTTTCTTTTGGAAAAACATTTCGGCGGCGTCTTTAAGCGCGGATTTAATCGCCGCGCCGTTTGTGGTTTTGGGCGCGGTTTTGGGCGTGTATTTGGTTAAGGTTTTGCCGGAAAAGTCGTACAGGGCGTTTATTGTTGCGATGACCTTGGCTTCGACAATCGCGCTTTTGTTTTAGGGCTAATTATCGGTCGGCTTCGCCGTCGGGGGAATTTTTGGCGAGGGAGTTTTCGACCTTCCATATAATGTAGAACGCCGCAAATGCATAGAAAAGCATTCCCGACACGCCTCCGAACATCAAGAGCTCCGCGCTCTGGAAAACGAGCACGGGCGTTGAGGCGAGCGCCGCGATTTTAAACGCGCCGAAGCCGAGGGAAGGCAGGCGCGTGAGGCTTAGAATGTAGGCGGTTATGGCAAGCATTAAAACCGTGGTAATGGCGGAGCCGAAGATTATGAAAAAATTTTTTGCGGCGATGGATGCGGGCGCCCAGGCCGCCGCCAAGCGGCAGGCTTTTCTCGCCAAGCCGGGGCTTATTTTTATTTCGCCGTTTTCGGCGATTTTTACGCCGCCGGTTTTTTGGAAATCTTCGGCGGCCTTTATTATCTCGTCGTAAAAAATCGGGAAGTCGCCGTTCGGGGCGGAGATTGTTATGCGGTTCTTTTCAAAGGCCATAATCATTTTTTGGAGGGCTTCGGCGTCGAAAAAGTCTTCCGTAAAGCCGATTATGGGGTCTTCCGAGCCGTTTATTTTAACGAGTTTTACCGCGCCGCCTTCGAGTTTTAGGCCGTCTTTAGATATGGCTGCGTTCGGGATTTGACCGCAGATGCTTTCCGCGTGCGCCGACATGAATTTGCGAAACCTAAAAATCTCCGCCGCGCTCAAAATTGCCGACAAAACAACGCAGAGGGTTAGAACGTAGGCCGCCGTTTTGAAAAACCCCCATTTTAGGGCGGCGGCGTAGGCGGAGGCGTCGCCGAAGGATTTTCTGAAAAAGGAAATCATACCCCGCGGATTTGCTGTTTATAAAGCTGGAGTTTGCCGTTCGGCTCGAGGAGCATGTCGAAGCTTTTTGGCAGGGGGGCTTCCGCCTTGAACGAGAACGCCTCGTCGTTCAACTTAAAGTCGAGCTCTATGCCCGCGCAGTGCAGAAACATTCTGTTTTCGCCGGTTATGAGGCGTATGTCCTTGTTGAGCTTGAAGTTCCCGTAGGTGGCGTCGCCTATGATGGGGAGCTTATGCTTGGCGCACTGCATTCTAAGCTGGTGCGTGCGCCCGGTGATAGGCTCCAGTTTTAAAAGCGAAAAGAGAAGGTCGTTCGAGTCTATTTTTACGAGCGAAAATTTCGACACGGCCTTTCTTGTCGAAACTTGGTCGGCGGGCTTTGCGCTTGAGCTTCTGACGAAGCCCGGCGATTTTTTCACCACGATGTTGTCGCTCCACATTCCCTCCTTTAAAAGGGTGCGCCCCGCGCAGACGGCGTAGTAGGTTTTTTTTACGCTCTTTTCCTTAAAGGCTTTTTTCACCGCGTTTGCCGTGGCCGAGTTTGTGGCGGCGAGGATTATTCCTGACGTCGGAGAGTCGAGGCGGTTTATAAGGTGCAGGCGCATTTTTTGCCCGCTTTCGGGGTCTATCCACGAGAAGTATTCGCCGCTTAGGTTGTATTTCGCCCTGACGATCGCCACCTGCGAAAACGAGGATTTAGACGGGTTCGGGTGCGCCATAATGCCGTGCCCCTTGTAGATTGCCACAAGCCCGCAATCCAAAAAATTCAGGGCTCTTGCCTTGGCCGCGAAGGGGATTTTTCCGATAAATTCTTCTGTCGTCATTTTTTATCTGTAATGGAATTGGATTTTTACGGGTTGGTCTTTGTCTCCGAAGGCGGCGCGCATTTCGCCCGTCCATTCGCCGTAGGGGGCTGTGGACAAAATCGCCTGCGCGCACAGGTTTTCGCCTATGGGGGTGGAAGTGGTGTATAAAGTTTTTAATGATGTTATTTCCCCGGAGGTGTTCAAGTAAAATTCGACGGTTGACGAGGTGTTTATTTCGCCGGAGGTGTCGCATTTCGAGGCGAGTATGTACCACTGCCTGCATATGGCCTCAATCATGCGCTGCTGGTAGGCGCCGAATTCGCTGAAGCGGGAGTCGACCGCGAGCGCGCCGTAGGCGTTGGCTTTTACGTTGTGCCTGCCGAGAGGGCCGTCGGGAGTGGACATCGAAATTCTTTTGCGGGGCTTGGGCGCGGGCAGGGAGCGCATCGACTCTTTTATTGACGCTTCGGCGGCGGCCGCGGCGTTTTCGCCTTTCTCTTTCGCGGAGGGGGCGGGGGATTTTTCCGCGGGCTTTACGGGGATTGCGCCTTCCGTTTTAAGCTCCGCGATTTCGGGCGCCGGCGGCGCGGAGGGCGC
>JAGBOM010000382.1 GCA_017633865.1 Opitutales bacterium | reverse complement strand
GGCTATTTACGACCGCGCGAAAAAGACGGGGGCGAAGTTCGATTTTGAAAGCGTGGCCCCGTCGCCGCGCAAGCTGATGCTGCTCGCCGCGGCGGTTCCCGCGAAAGAGTCCGAGCCGCGCGAGCGCCTCGGGGCGTGCGGGAGGTTTTTCGCGAATATCGGCGGGGGCGTAATCGGGAAATTCTCCGAAACCAAGAGCACGATAGGCTTTTTGGGCGATACCGTTTTGGCGATGCTGCGCGTGTTCTCGTTCAGGGGGCGCTTCCGCCGTTGCGACTTGCTTCTGCAGGTTCAGAAGGCGGGGCCGGAGGCTCTGCCGATAGTCGGGCTTATAAGCTTTTTGGTTGGGCTTATTTTGGCGTTTGTGGGCTCGGTGCAGCTCGCGAAATACGGCTCCGAAATTTATATCGCCGATCTTGTCGCGCTTGCGATGGCGCGCGAAATGGGCGCGATAATGGTGGGCATAGTGATGTCGGGCAGAACGGGCGCGGCGTTCGCGGCGGAGCTCGGCTCGATGAAGGTGAACGAGGAAATTTCCGCCTACGAGACTTTCGGCATATCGCCCATGGACTTTTTGGTGGTTCCCAGAATTTTGGCGCTTGTTGCGATGTTCCCGCTTTTGACGATTTTTGCGGACTTAATCGGGATAGTCGGCGGGTTTGTGATAGGCTGGGGGCTGTTCGGGATAAACTACGAGGTTTACATGGCGCGCACGGCGGCGTCCCTAACCGTAACGCAGTGCATGACGGGCGTCGGCAAGAGCCTGATATTCGGCATTGTAGTGGCCATGATAGGCTGCATGAGGGGCATGAGGTGCGAGGGCTCGTCGGAGTCGGTCGGGCAGGGCGCGACTTCGAGCGTGGTTGAAAGCATCACCACCATAATAGTTGTCGACGCCATATTCGCTGTAATCTTTACCATTTACGACATATGACTTCCGGGCAGGACAAAATTACGGTTAAGGACGTCACTCTCGCGTACGGCGATTTTGTCGTGATGAGGGATTTGAACTTTTCCGTCAAGAAGGGCGAGATTTTCGTGATAATGGGCGGTTCTGGCTGCGGCAAGAGCACGCATTTGCGAAACATGATAGGCCTGCGCGACCCCGCAAAGGGCGCGCTATTTTACGACGGCCAAGACGTCACCCACTCCGACCCCAAGCACAAGGAGCAAATGCTGCGCGCCTTCGGCGTTTTGTACCAGGGCGGCGCGCTTTGGAGCTCGATGACGCTTGCCGAAAACATCGCCCTGCCGCTTAAAGAGTTTTCAAAAATAAGCGACGCCGAAATCGCCGAGCTTGTAGATTTAAAGCTCGCGCTTGTGGGGCTGCGCGGCTTCGGCGGCTTTTACCCGTCGGAAATAAGCGGCGGCATGTGCAAGCGCGCGGGGCTCGCAAGGGCGATAGCCCTCGAGCCTTCGATTCTCTTTTTCGACGAGCCGAGCGCGGGCTTGGACCCCGTCTCGTCAAGAAGGCTCGACGAGCGGATTTTGGAGATGCGCGATTCTTTGGGGGCCACGATAGTCGTGGTAACCCACGAGCTCGCGAGCATTTTCACGATAGCCGACAGGGCTATATTTTTGGACAACAAAACGCGCACGCAGGGGGCGATAGGCACCCCGAAGGAGCTTCTCGAAAGCGGCCCCGAAAACGTGCGCGTATTTTTAAACAGGGGGGTTGCCCCCGAAAGCGGTGTTTAGTTTATGGGAAAAAAGGCGAATCCGGTATATATAGGTTTGTTCGTCGTAGCGGCTATTGTTATAGCGGTTGCGGCGATAGTTTTGTTGGGCGCTTCCAGCTTCAAGAAGTCGGAAATTGCCGTCTGCTATTTTAAGGACAGCATAAACGGCCTGAACGTCGGCGCGCCCGTAAAATACAAGGGCGTCGAGATAGGCAAGGTCAAAAATATTTCCATGGACCTTGCCATGGACTCTCGCGAAAACATGATAGTCGTGTTCTTGGATATAGACGCGGATTTGGGCGTCTCGGAAGACTGGATAGAGTTCGTCAAGGAGCAGCGCAGGCGCGGGCTTCGCGCGAAGCTGAATTTCCAGAGCATCGTAACCGGCATGCTGTATGTGGAGCTCGACTACTTTGCGGACATAGACGAGCAGTTTTCAATACGCCATGAAAACGACAGTCTTGTGGAAATCCCCGTCATGGAGTCGTCTTTAAGCGACATGGCCAAGAAAGTGGAGGCTCTTATAGAAAACGTTTCGAAAGTCGACTTTAAGAAAATCGCGGACGACGCCGACGCGCTTTTGGTCTCTATAAACTCCAAGCTTGGCGACATCGACGCAAAGGCGATAAATTCCGAAGTCCTCGCAACTCTTGAAAGCGTGCGCAAAGTCGTATCAGACGAAAAAATCTTGAAGTCGCTTGAAAACCTCAACGGCCTGATTTCGGACGGGCGCGACTTCTTTACCTCGACCTCCAAAACCGTTGAAGACCTAAATTCGAACGTCTCCGAAACGCTTTCGAGCCTCAACAGGTTTGTCGAAAACGTGAACACGATTGTCGAGCCGAATTCCGCCGTGCGCTACGAAGTTTCAATGCTGATTCGCAATGTTTCCGACGCGGCCATATCGATAAAGTCTTTGACGGATTTTCTCGAGCGCAACCCGAAGGCGATTTTGACGGGCAAACGAGTTAAGGGAGAATAGGCTTTTTTATGAAATCAAAATTGTTGTTTTACGTTTCGGCTTTAATCGGCTCGGCTTTGCTGGGCGCCTGCATGGGCGACGTCTTCACGCCGAAGGAGGACCCCACAAAGTTCTACATATTGAATTCGCCCGTAAAGGTGGAGTCTATCGACGGGCTTAACGACATCTCGGTGAACATCGCCCCCGTGAAGATTCCGGAATACATGCTTCGCCAGCAGATACTGATTCAGAAGGGCTCGCGCAACGAAATCGACCTGTCCGACACAAACCGTTGGCTCGAATACCCCAACGACGCCTTCTCGAGAGTCGTCGCGCTCAACCTTTCGCGCATAACGGGCAGCGAAGACGTCTGCCTATACCCCTACGTTTCCGAAAATCCCAACGCCTACATGGTGCGGATTGTCGTGGCAAGATGCGCGGGGGAGCTCGGCGGCGACATGAATTTTATAGTCCGATGGCATATATTCAGGCATGCGGCCGGCAAACCCGCGCAAAAATACGGCAACCGCTTCTTTAGAACCTACAAAACCGGCGCCAACTACGAGGAGTACGTAAACACAATCTCGGAGGCTTTTTACGACCTCTCCTTGGAAATCGCCAAAGAGCTCAAAAAGCTTTACCAGGCCGAAAAAAACGCGGATAAACCCGCAAAAAAATAAAACTTAGCGCAAAAAAAATTATGAAGACACCATTGTGGTTTTCCGGACAGGGAGCGCAGAGCGTCGGCATGGCAAAAAGCCTTTTTAACGCCGACGCCGAAGTAAAAGAATTGTTCGCCAAAGCGGACGAAACCTTGGGCATGCCGCTTTCAAAATATTGCTTTGAAGGCCCCATGGAAACCCTCACAAAAACAAGCGTGTGCCAGCCCGCGCTCTTCCTGCACGGAATCGCGGTTATGCTGCTGCTTAAAAAACGCGGCCTGCTCGGCGGGCTGAAGGCCGCCATGGGTCTTTCGCTCGGCGAGCTTACAGCCCACGCCGCCGCCGAAACCTACAGCTTTGAGGACGGACTTAGAATCGTGGCCGAAAGGGGCAGGCTCATGCAGGAGGCTTGCGACGCCTCCAAAGGCGCGATGGCCTGCTTTATCGGCGGGAAAATTGAGGACGTAAAACCCTATTGCGACGAATTTGACGTCGATATGGCGAACCTTAACTGCCCCGGCCAGATAGTGATTTCGGGCGAGGCGGAAAAAATCGCGGCGGCGAGCGCGGCGGCTAAATCGCGCGGGGCGTTCAAGATGGTCGTTCCCCTGAAGGTTGCGGGCGCGTACCACAGCAGGCTCATGGAGCCCGCGCGCGCGCAATTCGAGAAATTCCTCGAAAAAATCGAATTTAGGGCGCCGAAAATCGCGGTGTTTACAAACGTGACCGGCGAGCGGGTTTCCGACCCCGCCGAAATCAAAAAAGCCCTCGTAAAGCAAATCGTATCCCCCGTGAAGTGGGAGCTTTGCGTAAGAAACGCCGCGGCTTTGGGTGTTGAAAAATACTTTGAATGCGGCCCGGGCGGAGTGCTCGCGGGGCTCGCGAAGCGCATAGACAAATCTCTCGACGCAAAATCCATAGCCGAAATCGGCGATTTCGACCAGTAAGGCGAAATTTTTTATCGGGGCAAAAAAAGTGTTTGACAAATCGCTTTTAACCCCGTTTTATCTTACGTTTTAAAAATTTAAGCATTTATAACGAAGAAGCAAAATGGCATTAAGAATCAGACTACAAAGACACGGTTCCAAAAACCAGCCTACATACAGAATGGTTGTTGCCGAACAACAGTCTCGCCGCGACGGCAAGTTCGTTGAAATCCTCGGCTACTACAACCCCAAGGCCTGCGGCAACGAACCCGAATACAAGCTCGACATCGAGCGCGTCGACTATTGGACGGGCGTCGGCGCCCAGCTTAGCGACACCGCCAAGGCGCTCGTAAAGCGCGCAAAGAAAGCCGCCGCAAACGCCTAAGGGCTAGGCGGCGCAAAACGGCAAGCCGCCGATGATGGCGGTTTTTTTATCAAAATATGGCAACTTTAAAGGTCGATTTTCTAACGCTCTTCCCGAAGATGCTCGACGGCTTTCTTTCCGAGAGCATGCTTGGCAGGGCGCAGAAAAACGGCATTTTGGAGTTGGCGGTTCACAACATTCGCGACTGGGCGAAAGACAAGCATAAAATCACCGACGACAGACCCTTCGGGGGAGGCCCCGGAATGCTTATGAAGCCCGAGCCCGTGTTCTCCGCCATAGAGGAGCTGCAAAGCCCCGAATGCGTGAGAATTTACATGTGCCCCGACGGCGAGCGGCTCACGCCGCAAATCGCCGCGGAATTGTCAAAGGCAAAGCACTTGATAATTTTGAGCGGGCACTATGAAGGCATAGACGAGCGCATACGCGAATGCGTGATAGACAGGGAAATCTCCATCGGGGACTACGTCCTTACAAACGGCACGCTGCCCGCCGCGGTTCTGGTCGACACCGTCGCGCGCTACGTTCCGGGAGTCTTGGGCGAAGAAAATTCCTTGACCTACGACTCTTTTAACGACAATTTATTGTCTTTTCCACAATATACCAGGCCGGCGGAATTCAGGGGCATGAAGGTTCCCGAAGTTTTGACGGCCGGCAACCACGGCGAAATCGAGAAGTGGCGCAGGCAAAAGCAGCTCGAAAGAACCGCGAAAAAACGACCGGACATTTTAAAGCAGTAAGGAAACAATATGAATCAGGAATTGCTTAAAGACATAACCAAAGGGCAAATCAAGGAAAACGTCGTCGATTTTAAAGTGGGCGACGGCGTCCGCGTGCACACAAAGGTTCGCGAAGGCGACAAAGAGCGCATACAGGTTTTTGCGGGGATAGTAATCGCGCGCAAAGGCAGCGGCATTAACGAAACCTTTACGGTTCGCCGCATTTCGTACGGCGAGGGCGTCGAGCGCGTATTTCCGCTGAACTCGCCGAACATCGAGAAGGTCGAGGTCGAGCGCGAGTCCGTTCCGATGAAGGCGCGCTTGTACTACCTGCGCGACAGGGTCGGCAAGGAGGCCAGCAAGGTTAAAGAAAAGCGCCTCGTCTAATTTTTTTAGGCGGAGGCTTTTGGCGCATAACTCCGTTTAAAAACCCTTCAAGACCGCTTATGTATATTAAGATACACCGCGCGTCCTTGAAGGGTTTTTAATACTCGTTCTGCATCCAAAATCCTTCCGCCTAAACAAACGGACTCACAACGTTTAGGCGATTGCTTTTGGCGCGGAACGGTGTCGCCGCGTCAAAAAAAGCTTGGAATGAATGTAAATTCTATTCCAAGCTTTTTTATTCCTTGCTCCTTGATTCTTCATCCAAAATCGTTTTAGGCGGAGGCTTTTGTGTTTATACTGTGTCGCTTCGGCAAAAAGGGCTCGAAATGAATGTAAATTCTATTTTCGAGCCCTTTTTTCTCTCGCTCCTTGTCT
>JAGBOM010000381.1 GCA_017633865.1 Opitutales bacterium | reverse complement strand
TCGCGCACGGGATTTGCGCGCCGATTTTGGGCGTGGTGCTCGGCGCGTTTTTGTGCTACGCGCTCTTTTACAAGGCTCCCGCGCTTTTGGGGCTTAAAAGCGGAATGCCGCTATACGTAGTGGGCTCGTCGATTTTCGGGGCGAAAGGCGGCATCGTAATGCCGGGGCTTTTGATGGGGCTTTTGCAGTTCGGCTGGGTAGGCGTAAACATCGCGGGCTCGTCCGCGCTGCTTTACATGTGCCTTCCCGCCTCCGCGCAGACAACGGCGGCTCTTTGGGCTATAATGATTTTCTGGGGCGCGCTGGCGACCTTCATGGGTCTTGTGGGCATTAAGTACGTCGCGAAAATTTCGACGTATTTGCCGCTCATACCTCTCGTAATCCTAATCGTTTTGATTGCGAAAACGGCGGCGACGGTTTCGGGCTTCGACCCCGCGGTATTGACTCCCGTTGTCGACCCCGCAAACGCGTCCATACCCGCCGCGCCCCTTTCAAAAATCGCGATTGTTTCAATAATATCTTGCACCATGATAGGCTTCTTCGCGACGGCCGGAGCCGCCGGCGCGGACTTTGCAACCGGCGCGAGAAACAAATCCGACGTGCGCTGGGGCGGCCTTGTGGGCATCACGTTTTTCATGATTTTTACGGCGGTTGCGGCAATCGTCATTGTGGCGGGCGCGTACGGCAATAAGGAAATGCTTTCAAGCCTCCGCGCCGCGGGCAACCCGCTTGACGCCACAATTGTCATGAACTCGGTTTTGGGCTCTTCCGCAGGCAAAATCTGCATGTTTTTGCTTGCGGTTTCCGCGTTCCCGGCGGCGTGCTTCTCGGCGATGATTGCGGCAAACTCCTTTAAGACGATGCTTCCGAACGTCAACGCGAATTTGTCGGTCGCCCTCGGCGGGCTTGCGGCGATTATACTTGCGTTAAGCGGCGTCGCGGGCAAGGCGGTAATTATATTCACCTTCTTCGGGGCGAGCTTCGCGCCTATTTGCGGCATGCTTGCCGCCGACTATTTATTAAACGGATTTAAGTGGTCGGGCGCGAGAGCGGGCATGAACCCCGCGGGCTGGATTGCGTGGGCCGTCGGCTTTGTAATCGGCGTTTTGCCGATGTTCGGAATTCTTACGGGGCTTTTGTTCAACCCCGTTGTGGCGTTCTTCGCGGGCATGGCCGTTTACGCGCTTTGCTTTAAGGCAGGCCTTAAAAGCGAGCTTATAAAGTAGCGCAAAAAGGCGCATAACGAAATTTCGCAAACACAAAAAGAATCGGCTTCGCAAAAAAGAAGCCGATTTTTTTGCGCCGATATGCGCGCCTCAAAAAAATTTTTGAACGAAAAAATTTTTCTAAAAGTCGAAACTCATTTGCCCGCCGCCCGAGCCGCCTTCGTCTTTAGGCTTGGGGGCTTCGAGTTTGGCGGAAGGCTCTTTTGCGGGCGCGGCAGCCCCGCCCTTCGCGTCTTCAAGCATTTTTAAAAATTCGCCCTCCGACAAAATTTTGACGCCCAATTCCCGCGCCTTCGCAAGCTTTGCGGAGGAATCGCTCGCGCTCACCAAAAAATCCGTCGCCCCCGACACCGACGACGACACCCTGCCGCCGTAAGACTCTATCAGCCTCTTAGCCTCCGCCCTGCCCATGGCTTTCAGCGTGCCCGTAAGCGCGAAAATCTTGCCGTCCATCGCGCCCCCCGCGGAGGTTTCGCGGGCCTCGAAGTTCAGCCCGCTTTCCCTAAGCATTGAAATTATGCGCAAATTTTCGGGGCTTTTAAAGAAGCTCAAAACCGAAAATATGATTTTTTCGCCAACGCCCTCCACGCCCTTGAGAGCCTCGACGTCCGCCCCAATTAGCGAATCGAGATTTTTGAAGCTCAAGGCCAAGTCCTTTGCGACGCGCTCGCCGACAAAAGGAATGCCCAGCCCAGAAACGAGCCGCCACAAGTCGCGCGCCTTGCTTTCGGCAATGGCGTTCAGCAGGTTTTCCGCGCTCTTTTGGGCGAAGTTTTCCAAAGACGAAAGCGTTTCAAATTTTAGCGAATAAATGTCGGCGCAGTTTTTCAAAAGCCCGCGCCCGACAAGCTCCGAAACGGCCGCCTCGCCGAGGCCGTCAATATCCATGCAGCCGCGCGAGGCGAAGTGGATTATCCTGCGCCTGCGCTGCTCGGGGCATTCGGGATTTATGCAGCGCAAAACGGCCTCCTCCGCGCCCCTTACAAGCTCCGAGCCGCATTTCGGGCAAGCCTTGGGCGATACGTACGCTACGGAATCTCCCGCCCTTGCCGACAAATCGACCATCACCACGCTCGGTATAATTTCGCCCGCCTTTTCGACCTCTACAACGTCGTTTAGGCGTATGTCCTTGCGGGCGATTTCGTC
>JAGBOM010000380.1 GCA_017633865.1 Opitutales bacterium | reverse complement strand
TCTGCGCCTGCTCGGCGGATTTTGTCGCGCCCAAAAGCGCGGGTTTTTTGGACTGCGTGGGGCTGTTCGCCGCGACAGCGGGAGTCGAGGCCGACAACTTCGCAAAAAGCCTCAAAAGCGAGGGCAAAGACTACGAGGCCATCATCGCCGCCACTCTTTGCGACATGATTGCCGAAGCCTACGCCAAATACCTAAACCAAACGAAGTGGAGGCCTTTCGCCGCCTGCGGCGGGATACGCCCCGCCTGCGGATACCCGATGTGGCCCGACCACTCCGAAAAGCTCGAAATCTGGAAGCTTTTGAACGCGGAGGCCAAAACCGGAATCCGCCTAACCGAAAGCTTTATGATGACTCCCGCCGCGTCGGTCTGCGGAGTGTGGCTGCCGAACCCCGAGGCGAAATATTTAAACTCGGTGCCCGTATGCCGCGACCAGGCCGAGCGCTACGCGCGGCTTAAGGGCGCAAGCTACGAAAGCATAAAAAGGCTGCTTGCAACGGCCGTATCGGAATAAAAGATGAAGCCAAAAATCACAGACGAGAACCTGCCCTCGCGCGAAAAGCCGCACGACGACATTCTCATACCCTTGTGCATGGCGATTCTCTCGATTATGGGGCTTGCGTTCATATACACCTCGCAAACCTACGATATGGAGGAAACGTCGCTGCTGAGGCAGTTCTGGTTCAGGCAGTCGGTGTTTCTGGCAATCGGGGCGGGGGTGTACTACGCCATATCGCGCGCGAACTACGAAAAATTCTTCGTTTACGCGCACGCGATATACGCGCTGTCGGTGCTTCTGTTGGTGCCGCTTGCGCTAAAAGAGTGCTTCGGGCTGCCCATGCCGTTTGTCCAAAGCAGATTCAACGCCACGCGCTGGATAAACATAGGCATATTCTCGCTGCAGCCCTCCGAAATCGCGAAAATCGGCACGCTTATAATGGTTGCGGCGATACTTGCGCGTTCGAAAATCGGCACGGTGAAGGAGTCGCTGAAGGTTCTTTTAAAACTCGGAATCGTAACGGGCGTTCCTATTTTGTTGATTTTTTTGCAGCCGGACTTAGGCTCTACGCTTGTTTTTCCGCCAATGGTGTTCGCGATGCTTTACGTGTCGAATTTGTCGAAGCGGTTTTTCATAACCGCGCTCGGCATATTCGCGGTGCTGATAAGCGTCGTGGCGATAGACCTTACGGGCTACGCGTCGTTCCTGAAAAAGTCCAACATGGGCGCGAAAGACTCCGCGAAACTAAACGCGTACGGCTCCTCCGCGCTCTGCCTGCCGATGAAGGACTACCAGCGCAACAGAATCCTCGCGTTCGTGGCGCCCGAATTTATCGACAAAAAGGGGCTGGACACGACCTGGAACCTCAACCAAAGCCTCATCTCGATAGGCTCGGGCGGAATGTTCGGCAAGGGCGTCGGGGAGGGCACCCAGGCGAAACTCGGGTTCCTTCCCTCGGCGGTGGCGTACAACGACTTCATCTTCGCCGTGCTCGCCGAGGAAACCGGCTTTGCGGGCGGAATGTTCGCGCTCGCCCTGCTCGGGGCAATCGTTCTTTTTAGCTGTCCGAGAGCGGCAACTCTGTCGAGAGACCGATTTGGACGGCTGCTGTGCGCGGGCGTCGCCGCGACGCTCGCCACGCATATTTTCATAAACGTGGGCATGACCCTCGGCATAATGCCGATTACGGGTTTGCCTCTGCCAATGCTAAGCTATGGCGGCTCCTTTGTTCTTACTTGTTGCGTCTTGCTCGGGCTCGTCCAGAGCGTGTATAGACACAAGCGGCAATTTCAATGACAGGGGGGCTTCGCCGCAAACAACGCGAAATTACAAATGAAAGAAGACTCAAACCAAAACAATCCGACACCTTTCGACGAGGAGCTTTCAAAGCGCCCGCCGGAAGTCGCCGTGGAACCGATTTCGGTGGAACAGCTGAACGCCGAAGCCAAGCTGCGCGCAAAACGCCGCCCGCTGCTTGAAAAAATCATCAGGCTTTTAAAGCGCGAAGACAGCCCCTACCGCGAGCTCGTAATAAACGTTGAGCCCCTCGAAAAGCGCGTCGCGCTTTTGGAAAACGGGCTCATGCAAAAATTCGAGACCGAGCGCGCCGGCGACGAAAGCATGGTGGGCGCAATCTTCAAGGGCAAAATCCAAAACCTCGAGCCCGGGCTAAAGGCCGCGTTTGTCGACATAGGCCAGCAGAAAAACGCGTTCCTGCACTACTGGGACATTTTCCCGTCGGCCACAAGCGACAACTCCTACGAAATCGTCAGGGAAAACCGCTCCAAAGAGCAGAAGAAAAACGCCGCGCTCAAGCTCTCCAACAAGGACATTCCCGAAAAATTCCCGATAGGCACCGACATCGTAATCCAAATTACGAAAACGCAAATCGGCACAAAGGGGCCGAGGGTCACCACAAACATAGCAATCCCCGGCAGATACCTCGTGCTCATGCCCTACGGCGGGCAATGCGGCATCTCCAGAAAAATAGAGGATAAAAAAGAGCGCGAGCGCATCAAAAAGATACTGCGCTCCATGAAAATCCCCGAAGGCATGGGCGTGATTGTGCGCACGGCGGGCCAGGGCAAGCGCTGGACATACTTCGTGCGCGACCTCAATATGCTTTTGGACATCTGGGCGCGCGTCCAACATAAAATCGAAAACGAGCCCGGCCCCGCCCTGCTCTACAAGGAGCCCGACATCATCGAGCGCACCGCGCGCGACTTCCTAACCGAGGAGACCGACCGCATCCTTATCGACAACAAGGCCGACTACGACAAAATCACCGCAAGCGTCGCAAAAACGTCGCGCCGCGCCTGCTCGAAAGTCCAGCTTTACAAAGACAACATTCCGATTTTCGAGCGCTACAACATCGAAAAGCAGATAACCCAAACCTTCCAGCGCCGAGTCCCCCTGCCCTCGGGCGGCGAAATCGTGGTCGACGAAACCGAGGCTCTCACCGCAATCGACGTCAACACGGGCTCGCACAAGGGCAAAGACGCCGACGGGAAGGACTTTATCCTTCAGGCCAACCTCGAGGCGGTCGCCGAATCCGCCAGACAGGTTCGCCTGCGCAACATCGGCGGGCTTATCATTATCGACACAATCGACATGAAAAGCCGCAAAGACCGCCAAACCGTCTATAAAAAACTGCGCGACGAAATGGAGAAGGACAAGGCCAAAAGCCAGGTTCTGCCCATTTCGCAGCTCGGCATTTTGCAGATGACAAGGCAGCGCCACCACCAGTCCAACGCGAGCGAAATCTACTCCACCTGCCCCTACTGCGGCGGCAAGGGCATAGTAAAAAGCTCGCGCACCATGAGCGTGGAAATCCAGCGCAAGATTGTGGCGATAGCAAGGGCGATTCGCGCGCGCGGCGAGGAGAGGGAAATCGCAATGCTAATCCTCCTGCACCCCGACAACCTAAAACTCATGCAAAACGAGGACTACGAATACCTGATTAACCTCGAAAAGGCCTACAACCTAAAGCTGACATTCAGGGCCGACCCCTCGTACCATGTCGAAAACTTCAGGATTCTCGACGCCGAAACAAATAAAATCCTCAAATAAAAACCCCCGCGCCTTGGCGCAAAAGATTTATTTTTCAAGCCGCGCAGACCGCTTAATCTGCGCGGCTTTTTGCGACATAATTTCAAGGCGCAATTCCACGCCCCCGCAATTCCAACCACGCGCAAAATCCGCACACACAAACACTGCCCGCCTCAAAAAAATCCACGACAAAAAATAGCCAAAAAAAAGGGCGCTCAACAGAGCGCCCTTTTTTGATAAAGAAGTTATGCGAAGCTATAACGCTTTTTGCGCCGCCCGCGCCGCAATCTTACTTGCGGCGGCGGTATGCCGCAAACGCTAAAGCAAGCGCGCCGAAAATAGCCGCGCAGGTTGAGGGTTCGGGAACATATGTAAGCGACAAAATCAAATTCGAGCCGTCCCAAGCCAAATTGTTCGCGTTAAAATCTTCCCAATCCGCAAGGCTTACGTTGTTCTTGAATTCAAATATTTGAGAGAGAGTCGTAGCGTCGGTGAAATCAAGAAGGGCGCCGTTGTAGCTCTTATCGCCCGTGGCGGTCAAGATTGTGAAGCCGACAACATCTCCTTCCGAAAGAGAATTGTTGTAGGAAAGGTTCGCGCCGTCGATTACAAACGGGGTTGACGCGCCGTCGGACTTGTAAACCGCAAGCTTGCCGGTTCTGAACATTGCGGTATCCGCCGCGTCCACATTGTCGGAATCAAGCATGAAGTTCATCTGTGCGGAATCGCGCAGCCAAGCAGTACCCACGCTGGCGTTCCACAACTGCGCGCCTGTGTAGATAAAGATGTTTGCGGCGTTTCCGCTGTATTTGGCGCTGTCGGCGTTTACGCCCAATTCAAACAGGTAATTGTTGTCGTTAGTATTGTTTGCCTTAACGTAGGAGCCGGCATCCCTGATAATCAAAGTCGAAGCGGAATTTACGCCGCCCTGCGACATTCTGAAAGTGCGCATGTCCGCCGAGCCGCCGTTTGAAACTTCGACCCTGCCGACCGCGCTTGCCGCGCTTGCGATGTTGAGGTCGGACGAATAGCCCGAGCCGGTTCTGCCTGTGATTTTGCCGTTATCCAAAATCAAAGCAGCGTTTGCGCTTGAGGCGTTGCCTATATAAAAGTTTGTGTTCGCAAGCCATTTGCCGCCGTTGGAAATTTCCAAAACGCCCGTGCCGTTTCCAAGAAATACCTGCGTGTTTTTCGCGCCCTCGCCCTGCTGGTATGTGCCGCCGTTTGTTATGGTAAAGAAGCCCTGGCTGCCGGCAGAATTGCAAATGTACAAATTCATGTCGTTATTGGTGGCGTTCATGTTCATCGCGCCGCCGTCAATCGTAAAACGCGCGATTCCCGAAGCGTTGTTGCCGACAACAAAAGCTTGGCCGGGGGCTGTGTTGACATTCCAAGCGCCGCCTTCGCCAATTGTTATTTCGCCATTATTTATATACACATTCGACGCGGAAACAAACGCGCCGCCGTCGGAAACAGAAATCGCGCTTGTGTTGTTCAACGCGACGTTTGCGTTGGCGGTGAAAGTGGAACCCGCGCCCGAAACGTTAATTCTGGAATCGTTGCGCGCGGCAGCCCCCAAAGTTATGCCGCCGGAAGCCGTCATCGTGCCGCCGTTTGTGACGTTTATGGAGGAGTACTGGATTTTTTCATCCTGCGCCGAGTTGCCCAAAGTGATGGAAGCCGCCGAAGCCGCGCCGCCATTTACGTTAAATTCAAAGGTCGGAGTGTCCGACTGTTCGGAGTTTCTGCCAAAAGAACTGATGTTGAAATTCTTTACAAGGCCGCCCGCATAAACATTCACAATGGAATTTTCGCCGCGGAAATTGCTTATAGTAAACGTGCCCGAATCGTTTGCGTCGTTTGCAAAAACGCCGCCGCTGTAAACATTTACGGTTGTTGACCAGCTTGCGCCATCGTCGCCCATGCGGAACTCTTTGCCGTTCATGTAGAAGCTGCCGTAAATATCGATTTCGTTTTGCTTTGGCCCGCCCGAAGTGCCCCACTTCAAGAGGTCATTTGAAGAAACTGCCGCGCCTGCGTCTATCAAAAGGGAATAGTTTCTGGGATTTTGGCTTGTAAGCGTAAGCGTTGCGTTGTTGGTGACGCGGGTGTTGCCCGACAAGCTTGCCAGGGACGTGTCTTCGTCTATAATGACCGTATATTCGGTTTCCGCGAACACGGACGCCGCGAAAATCAATGCGAGGGGGGTTAATATTTTTTTCATAAAGGGTAGATAAGTGGGGATATTTTCAAATTATTTGTGAAAAATTTAACGCATCTTACGATTTGGGCAAGTCTTTTTTTAAATTTTTTTGCGAACATACAACTTAACTGTGTGCTATAACCGAATTTACAAGAAGAATATTCGCCACGCGCAAAAACTTGCGCGCCTGCCGCAAGCGGCAGGGGAGTTTCTATTTTTATCTATTTTTTATAGACGCGCAAAAACAAAAAGAAGCTGTGGCGCGCGAATAGCAAAAAAACTTAATTTTGGGCGCCGCGCTTTGCGGCAAACTTGTCGTAAAGCGCAAAAAGATTGGCAAGAACCGTCCCGCTAATCGAGTGGTAAACGCACGCGACCGCAGTCGCAAGAGCGGCCTCG
>JAGBOM010000379.1 GCA_017633865.1 Opitutales bacterium | reverse complement strand
GATCGACCTGTTTTTGCTGACCCACGGGCACGCCGACCACATCTTGGGCATGGACGACCTCCGCCGCTTCTGCGACATGCGCCCCGACCAAAAAATCCCCGTTTACGCCAACGTTGGCGGCATCGAGCGCGTGAAGGCGATTTTCCCCTACGCGCTTTTCGACAAGCCCGCGCACCACGGCTACCCGTGCTTCGGCATAAAAAAAATGCCGGAAGCCCTCGAGCTTGAAAACGGCATGAAAATCTTCGCTGAAAACCTGCCGCACGGCCCCGTTGAAACCCTCGGGTTCGTCTTTGAATTCCGCGGCAAAAGGCTCGCCTATTTCAGCGACTGCAAAAGCCTCACACCCCGCGCCAAGGCTCTCGCAAAAAACGCGGACGTTCTCGTAATCGACGGCCTGCGCCCGCGCCCGCACCCCACGCACCTTTCAATCATGGCGGCTGTCGAGTACGCCGAAGAGCTCTCGGCAAAGCGCGCCTACTTTACGCACACCACATGGGAAATCGACTACGATGAATGGTCGAAAAAAATCCCGCAAAACACGTTCATCGCCTACGACGGGCTTCAAGTTTTTATATAAGAATGGCGCGCGTAAAAATAAGAGTTGTGCCGAACGCCCCGAAAACAAAAATCGACGGCCTCTGCGGCTGCGCCGTAAAAATCCGCCTGAACGCCCCGCCCGTCGACGGCAAGGCAAACGAGGCTCTCGTAAAGTTCCTCTCAAAAAACTTCGGAATCCCCCGCGCGCACATAAAAATAGTTTCCGGGCAAACCTCGCGCGACAAAATTCTGGAGCTTCCCGACTCCGCAAACCTCCTCCTCCCCTCGCCGGACGCCCAAAAAAGCGGATAAAATCCCGCCCCCAAAAAAATATCCCGAAATAATTGCGCTTTTAGCGCCTTAATTTTGTTGACAAACCCCGACAATCAAAGAACATCGAAAGAAGTTTTATTTTTAAAAACGGACGCTTTTTTAACAAGGAAAAATATGACTACAATTGTAGATATCAGAGCAAGACAAATTATCGACTCCCGCGGCAACCCCACGGTCGAAGTCGACGTAGAACTCGCAGACGGCTCCCTCGGCCGCGCGGCTGTACCCTCGGGCGCTTCCACAGGCGTTTCCGAAGCGCTTGAACTGCGCGACGGAGCCTTGAAGGACAAGGATTTCCCGAAGGGCTTTAACGCCAAAAAACGCTTCTGCGGCAAAGGCGTTATCAAGGCCGTTGAAAACGTCAACACCGTCATAGCCGACGAGCTTGTCGGCATGGACGCCACCGACCAGGTCAGCGTCGACAGGCTCATGCTCGCCCTCGACGGCACCAAGAACAAGGCCAAGCTCGGCGCGAACGCGATTTTGGGCGTTTCTTTGGCCACCGCGAAAGCCGCCGCGCTCTCTTTGGGCCAGCCCCTCTACAAGTACCTCGGCGGCCCCAACGCGAAGGTCTTGCCCGTTCCCATGATGAACATCATGAACGGCGGCGCGCACTCCGACGCCCCCATCGACATTCAGGAATTCATGATTATGCCCGTCGGCGCCCCCACGTTTAGCGAGGCAATCCGCATGGGCGCGGAAGTTTTCCACTCTCTGAAAAGCGTTTTGAAGGGCATGGGCCTTTCCACCGCGGTTGGCGACGAAGGCGGCTTCGCCCCGTCCTTAAACAGCAACAAGCACGCTTTGGAAGTAATCTCTAAGGCCGTCAAGAACGCCGGCTACAAACTCGGCAAGGACATCTTCTTCGCCCTCGACGTTGCCTCCTCCGAATTCTTCGACAGCAAGAGCAAGAAGTACGTCTTCACAAAGTCCGACGGCTCGAAGAAATCCTCCGCCGAAATGGTCAAGTTCCTCAAGGACCTCTGCGACGAATTCCCCATCCGCTCCATCGAGGACGGCTGCGCGGAAAACGACTGGGACGGCTGGAAAATCCTCACCGACACCCTCGGCAAGAAGGTTCAGCTCGTTGGCGACGACCTCTTCGTAACCAACACCGAATTCTTGAAGAAGGGCATTGAAAAGGGCGTGGCGAACTCCATTCTTGTAAAGGTCAACCAGATTGGCTCCCTCACCGAAACTTTGGACGCCATCGAAATGGCCAAGGAAGCCCGCTACACGGCCGTCGTCTCCCACCGCTCCGGCGAAACTGAAGACACCACGATTGCCGACATCGCTGTCGCGACAAACGCAGGCCAAATTAAGACAGGCTCCATGAGCCGCACCGACCGCATCGCGAAATACAACCAGCTCCTCCGCATCGAAGAAGAGCTCGGCGAAAACGCGATCTACGGCGGCAAGTTCTACAACCTTTAATCTTTGGACAAAGAAAAAGGATTTTTTAAAGGCGGGCTTTTTAGCCCGTCTTTTTTTTCAAGGGCGAAGGCTGCGCCATCGACGCGGGATGCTTAGCATCCCGTTTTGTTGCTTCGGCGCGGAGTCCAGCGCCTTTTCTGTTTATACCCGCATTGAACTTTGTTCAATGGCTTGATTTGGACGACATAAGAAATAAAAAGGAATCGGCAAAAAATTCGGAACACGAAAAGCTTTTGAATGTCTAACGCCCCGACGGGGAATCCGCTTTTTCTTGCAAATATTGCGGATTTATTTTTATCTAAAAAAGAATTTTCAAGGATATGAACTTTTTAATTTTCATAATCATACCGATTCTCATCGGCGTTTACGCGCAAAGCAAAGTGATGTCGGCCTACGGCAAAAACATTCGCATTCCCTCTCGCAGAAGAATTACAGGCGCCGAGGCGGCGCAAAAAGTTATGGAGGCGGCGGGTATTTACGACGTTGAAATCGCCGAAATCGGCGGCGAGCTTACCGACCACTACGACCCCGTAAGCAGGCGTCTGGCCCTATCGCAAAAGAACTACCGCGGCACAAGCCTCGCGGCGATAGGGGTAGCGGCGCACGAGGCCGGGCACGCCATTCAGCACAAGCAGGGCTACGCCCCCCTCAAGCTTAGAATGGCTCTCATACCCATAACAAACTTTGCAAGCAGGCTTTTGCCGCTTGTGATTTTCGGCGGGCTGTTTTTGCTGGGCGGCGAGGCCGGGGTAATCAGCATGCAAATATGCGTTATAATTTACTGCGTTTTGGCGCTCTTTCAGCTTGTCACTCTCCCCGTGGAATTCGACGCCTCGGCAAGAGCCAAAAAGCAGCTGCAAACCCTCGGCATAGTCGATTCCGACGAGATTGGAGGCGTTGACGAAACTCTGGACGCCGCCGCCTTCACATATGTGGCGGCCTTCATCACAAGCCTGGGCTGGCTTCTGTACTTTTTGGCAAGCGCAAGAAGAAATTAAAAAACTAAACGCCCCCATAAAATTGGCCGCTTGAGAATCCCCCCAAGCGGCCAATTTTTTTATTGTTGTCCGGATAAATATTGGCGGCAAAACCCGCGCGGGGTTATTTTATGCGGGACAAAATGTCGCCGGCGAAGCCTTCAGCGAGGAGTTCGTTTGCCTTATGCGCGTCGAGCCCGCGGCTTTTCATATAAAAAATCTGTTCCTTATCGGGGCGCGCCACTGTGCAGCCGTGGGAGCATTCCACGTCGTTTGTCAGAATTTCCAAAATCGGAGCCGCCATTGCCTTTGCGCTTTCCGACATTAAAAGCGAGCGGCAGCTTTGGTACGACTTCGTGTTCTTCGCGCTTTCGTTTACGCGTATAAGCCCCGCGAACGCGCTTTTGGCGTTGCCCGACAAAAGGTTTTTCACCAAAAGGTTCGTCTTAGAATTGGGGGCGAGGTTGATTTGCGAAGTGCGCAAATCGTGGGTGATTTCGGCGCCCGAAGTTAGGAGCGCGGCGAGTTCCGCCTCGGCTCTCTCGCCCGAAATAAAAACGTTGCGCTCGCTTCTTGTGTTGGAGGATCCCCTCTCGACAAACACATCGTTTAGCCTCGCCCCGTCCGACAAGTGGAAGTCCGCACGCGAGTAGCGCGGCGCGCCGCCGGCGCAGTCGAAAATCTCGGCGGACTCGAGCGAGGAGTTTTTGCCGAGGAAAAAGAAATTCGCCCCGCAGAAAAATCCCTTTTCAAACCGCTTTTCCCGCTTGAAGCGCATCGAGGAGTTTTCGCCGAGAATAAATATGTTTACGTTCTCGGGCAAGCCGCCCTCGAAATCCAAATGCTCCCCGCGCCCCACGCCAACGATGTTGGCTTCGCAAATTTTTGAAGCCAAATACGCGTCGAACCTGCCGCCCGAAACAAGCGCGAAAAACGCCGCCCGCGCGTATTTGTTTTGCGGGATTTTTGCCGCGCCCTCCAAATTAAAAGCGGAGAAATCGGGGTTCAGTTTCGAGGCGGCCTCCGCCCAAAACTTAACGTCCGAAAACCGCCAGTGCTCGTTTTTTTCGGAGGGGAGCGGGGCGCGCAAGAACGCGTCTTTTGCGGCCTGCAAGGAAATGTCCGCGGTTTCGAGCGCGAGGCTTTCGAGGCTTCCGTTATAGTTTTTCATCAGCCGACGGCTCCTTCCATTTCAAGCTCTATAAGCCTTTTAAGCTCCACCGAATACTCCATCGGGAACCGCCTTACAAGGTCGTTTACAAAGCCGTTTACGGCAAGGCTCATGGCGTCCTTTTCGGAAATTCCGCGCTGGCGCATATAGAAAATCTGCTCCTCGCTGAGCTTTGAAACGCTCGCCTCGTGCTGTACGAAGTTGTCGTCGCCCGAGCATAGAATGGCGGGGTACGTGTCGTTTCTGGACGCGGAATTTATCAAAAGGGCGTCGCAAACCGTGCTGTTTTTGCAGCCCTTTACGGAGGCCGGCATATAAACCATGCCTCGGTAGCTCGAGCGCCCCTCGGAAATCGAAATGGATTTTGAGACAATGTTTGACGACGTGCCGTCGGCGAGGTGTATCATTTTCGCGCCCGTATCCTGGTGCTGCCCCTTGTTCGCGAGCGCGATTGAAACGACCTCGCCGCGCGCGCCCCTGCCTTTCAGCAAGACGGTCGGGTACTTCATCGTAAGCCCCGAGCCCACGTTGCAGTCAATCCACTTTATCTCCGCGCCCTCCTCCGCCGCGCCGCGCTGGGTTACGAGGTTAAATACGTTGTTCGACCAGTTTTGGACGGTTACGTACTGAATCTTAGCGCCCTTGAGCGCGACAAGCTCCACAACGCCCGAGTGCAGCGTGCTCGTCTCGAACCTCGGGGCGGTGCAGCCCTCCATATACATAAGCTCCGCGCCCTCGTCGGCTACAATCAGCGTGCGCTCGAACTGCCCGAAGCTTTCGGCGTTGATTCTAAAATACGCCTGCAGCGGCTGCAAAACCTTGACGCCCTTAGGCACATAAATAAAGCTGCCGCCCGAAAAAGCCGCGGCGTTCAGCGCGCTAAACTTGCTGTCGTCGACGGGCACGACCGAGCAAAAATATTTTTTGAAAATTTCGGGATATTTTTTTAAGCCCTCGTCGGGGCCGACAAAAACAACCCCCTGCTTTTCCAAATGAGCCTTCATGCTCGAGTAGGCGGATTCGGAGTCGAACTGGGCGTCAACGCCGGCGAGAAATCTTCTCTCCTGCTCGGGAACCCCGAGGCGCTCGAAGGTTTCCTTGACGTCTTGCGGGACGTCGTCCCAAGAGCGGGAGTTCTTTTTGTCTTTCGCCAGATAGTAGCGGATTTTAGAGAAGTCCAGCTCTTTGAGCCTGTCGGTCGCCCAGTTTGTGGGCAGGGGCATTTCGCCGAATTTTTTAAGGGCGGCAAGGCGGAAATTTTCGAGCCACGCCTCCTCGCCCTTCGCGCGGGAGATGTAGCGGACGGTGTCCTCCGTAATTCCAACGCCCGCGTTGTAGGCGTAGTTT
>JAGBOM010000378.1 GCA_017633865.1 Opitutales bacterium | reverse complement strand
GACTTTCGGATTCGGCACATTCGCGCACTACGTGGTAAACTTCGACCCCTTCGCCTTCAGGTTCCCCGAAAGCTGGGGCTTTACGGCAATACAGGGCGTGCGCTGGTACGGGCTCGCGTACCTCGCGGGGTTCTTAATCGCGATGTACCTTATGAACCTGTACACGAAGGCCGGGCGCTCTCCCCTTAGCCGCGACCAAAATTCGTCGCTTATAACCTACCTGCTTCTGGGCGTAATATTGGGCGGCAGGCTCGGATACATGCTCTTTTACGACTTCGCCGACTTTTGCGCGAACCCGCTTATATTTTTCAAGGTCTGGAACGGCGGCATGGCAAGCCACGGCGGATTTATAGGAGTGGCGGTGGCCGTCGCCGCCTTCTCCAAAATAAACAAAACCCCGTTTTTGAAGATTGCCGACATCATAGCAAGCGTCGCCGCCCCCGGGATTTTTTTGGGCAGAATCGCAAACTTTATTAACGGCGAGCTCTGGGGCAAAATTAGCGACGTAAAATGGGCGATGATTTTCCCCGCGAGCGCCCCCGGCCTGCCGATAAGCGAAATCCCGCCGCGCCACCCCTCGCAGCTTTACGAAGCCGTCGCCGAAGGGCTCTTGATCTTCATAATCCTGCAATGGCGGTTCTGGCGCGGAAAGACTAAGGACGGGCAAATAGCCGGCGAATTTTTTATTATTTACGCCGCCGCGAGAATATTCTGCGAAATCTTCAGGGAGCCCGACCGCGGAGTAAGCCTGATTAAAATCTGCAATACGGAGCTTAGCAGGGGCACGTTTTTTTCGCTCTTTTGCATACTCGCCGGCGCAATCTTCATCGCCGCGGGCAGACTAAACCAAGAGCGGCGCCCTTGACGAAAAAAGCTTGCCATTTCGGCGGTTTAAAAAAAACTTTTAGGCAAATTTTATCAACATGAAAAAACTCGAAAAATCGGCAGTGTTTCCGTCGCTCGGCTCTTTCGGCGCGGAATCCAATTTCTGGGAAATGCCCGCCACTAGCGACGGGCTCTTTTGCGTCGGCAAAGACGGCGTCGAGGCGGTCTGCGCCACGGGCGACAAAAAGGTGGAGTTTGTCGCCTTTAAAGACAAAACCATGGCGCACGTAAAATCCGAGCTCGGCTACCCCGCGTACTACCCCGTCCGCGACGTCTCCGTAAAAAAGCCCCTCAAGGCCGTTTTGATGGACTTGGACGGCACCACAATCAAAAGCGAAAGCTTCTGGATTTGGATTATCGAAAAGACAACCGCAAGCCTTCTTGGAGACGAAAAATTCAGCCTTGAGGAAAGCGACATTCCGTTTGTCTCGGGGCACAGCGTTTCAGAGCACTTGATGCACTGCATAAACAAATACTGCCCCGAAAAGCCGCTGGAGCTCGCCCGCGACTTCTATTTTAAGCACACGCATTTCGAGATGAACGAAATCATGCAGGGGCGCGGCCGCCCCGGTGCGTTTACCCCGACCGACGGCGTCAAGGATTTCCTGCTTTCGCTGAAGTCCATGGGCGTAAAAATCGGGCTTGTAACCTCCGGCCTTTACGAAAAGGCCTGGCCGGAAATCTTAAACGGCTTTCAGGCTCTGAACATGGGAGACCCCAAGGATTTTTACGACGCCATAATCACCGCGGGGTTCCCCATGCGCAAGGGGCAGCCCGGAACTCTCGGCGAGCTTTCGCCGAAGCCGCACCCGTGGCTTTACGCGGAGGTCGCGAAAGTCGGGCTTGGAATCGACTTTGCCGACAGGGCGAGCGTCGTGGGCATTGAGGACAGCGGCGCGGGGATATGCTCCGTCCGCCTTGCGGGCTTTGCGGCGATAGGCCTTGGCGGCGGCAACATAGAAAAAAGCGGCACAAAGGCTTTGTGCCACAAGTACTTTGAGACATTTAGCGATATAAGAGCCTACCTCTCTTAGTTTTGGCTTCGCGCTTGTGGCGCGGAAGTTCATTGCTTCGTCAAAAAAAGCTTGGAATGAATTTTTAATTCTATTCCAAGCTTTTTTGTTCCTCGCGCCTGCTTCCGCATCCAAAATCGATCGCCAAAATCGAGAGCACACAACGATTTTATTTTTCTAATTTTAAGAATAGTCTAATTAGAAAAGGAAGGAGTAAAAAACATAGAGATTTCGATGGGTTTAGGCGCATTGATTTTGGATGAAGAACAAGGAGCAAAAAAAAGACGGCGATGGAGTGTATTTACATATTCGACATTGCCGTCTTTTTTTTAGCGACACAGTTATTCGCCAAAATCTAAAAAATAGTGGAATAAGAAAAAACCGTTGCGAGCCCGTTTAGGCGCATTGATTTTGGATGAAGAACAAGGAGCAAAAAAAAAGACGGCGATGGAGTGTATTTACATACTCGACATTACCGTCTTTTTTTAGCGACACAGTTATTCGCCAAAATCAATCGCCTAAACAAGCTTTTTCAAACGCGCGCGGCTTACTTGTAAAAGTTTTCGTCAACCTTTTTTAAATAGTCTTTAAAGTCCGCGCGGAGGTCTTTCTCGATTTTCGATATGATTTCGCCGCGCGATGGCTTTGCGGATTTCAGCCCGCCCTGCGGAATCTCCATTTTTGCCAGCCATGCGGCGGTGTTCAAAACGAGGGTTCGGAAGGCGTCGTTATTAAGAGCCCATACGCTGTGGCCTATCGCCGAGCCCGCCCCGCGGGTGCCGTTGGAATTTTCGCAAGCCCAATAGACGACTTCCTCCCTGCCCATATTCTCCCGGACGGTTTTGTTGCCCGTGTGCGCGCCCGGGCGGAATTTGCGAACCCTGTCAGGCGGCGTCGCCTTCAAAATCGGGATTATTTTCGCGCCGTCTTTAAAGCGGAAGTTAAAGTAGATTTCGTCGTAAAACGAAAATTCCGGCACGCCGTTTAGGATTTCGGAATCGCCCAACTTGAAGTCCGCCTTCCACGACGGGTTTACGGAATAGAAATTTTCGTATGTGCCGCCGATGATGTCTTTTAAAGCCTCCTCGCCGTCTTTTGTAAGCGGGGTTGTGGCGTAGTGGAAAAACGCGAAGGACACTCCCGAATCGTTCAGCTTTTTAAGCGCATCAAGCTTGTTTTTAAATGGGTGCTGCTGCTCGCCCTCGGAAAATACCAAAACTGCGTCCGCGCCTGAAAGTCCGGACAAATCCGAATTCATCAGGTCGAAAGTTTCCGCGCGCGCGCGCCCTTTTGCGGCGGAGTTGAAGGCGTCGCGCAAAAGCTCGCAGAATATTTTGTTTTCGTGGTCGCCCCAAAAATGAATGGAGTTTCCGTCCGCGAAAACGACCCGCTTTTGAGGGGCGGCGGGCGCGGAATTTTCTGCGGCCGCCCCGCTTCCCACATTGTTGCACCCGCAAAAAAACATCTGCGCGGCAAAAAGAAAAAACATTACACGCTTCATAAAATCCTTCATAAAAATAAAATGTCAAAAATTCTCCGCAAAAGCGCAAGGCCGCCCAAGCCGACCGCGGCTCTACCGGCAGGCCGCGCATCTGCCGCGCGCGCAGCAGGAAATTTCGGAGGCCTCAAAGCCTATGGTGTCTTTAAGCATTGCCGAGATTTCGCCGTCGCGGTCGAAATAGAAGTCGAAAACCTTGCCGCACTTTTCGCATACGGCGTGGTGGTGGGCGTCAAGGCGGTGGTCGAAGATGTCGGCCTCGCCGGGCATGGCGATTCTTCTGATTAGCCCCGCGTCGGCAAGCGAATTCAAGTTGCGGTAAACCGTGGCGATTCCGATGTCGGGCAGAATTTTTTTCATCGCCACATAGACGTCGGCGGCGCGGGGATGGTCGAGCTTGCCGGAGCGCATAAGCTTTAAAATTTCGTCTTTTTGCTTTGAATACTTCATCTATCCGAGAATCATTATCATTATTAAGTTTGCGAAAAATTTTTATCCTTTCAATAAAAATTTGCAAAAAACCCGCAAAAACCGCCCCGCAAGTTTCAAACGAAATCGCGATTTTAACTATACCCGCCGCCCCGCTTTAATGTTGAAAATTCGGATTTATCCATTATCTTAACATATATGATTATTAGAAATCTAACGCTTGCCCTCGCCCTGCTTTTGGCCGCCTGCGCGGCAAACGCCCCCGACGGCTCCCCAATATCGGGCGAAATTGCGGCGCTTGAAAAACAGGCGTACGCCCAAAACGATTTGGCGGCCTTGATATTTTTATGGGACAGCGAATATTTTACGGTTAAAGGCTCAAATGCAAAAGTTAAAAACCCATTGTTCAACCCGCAAAAAGCGAATGTCGCAATAGAGGTATTTTTAAGAAGCGTCAACCTTTCGCGCGCGGACGAGTTTGCGGAAATTCAAAATCCGCTTGCAAATCCCGAGCCACGCTTTGCGAACGTAAAACAAAATCTTAAAAAAATCGCCGAGCCCGGCGAAGAATTTTACGCCAAGCTGAAAATTTGCGGCGAAAATTTTTGCGGGGAATATAACGGAATCGTAAAAGAGGCGAAGGCGGACAAGTCGTTTGAAAATTTCCAAAGCGCAAAGTCGGGATTTTACAAATCCGGCAGCACCGCCCTCCAACGCTCGCTTTATTTCCAGGGCTTCAACCCCGAATTTTGCAGGCCAGCGGCCTACGAAAACAAGTTCGGCGGCATGGACTTCCCCCCGCTAAACATGACGCCCTCCGACGCCGACATGAAAGCGGACGCCTCCCCGCGCGACGCCGAAAAGGCCTACAAATACGCCCTCCTAAACTCAACTCTATTCGACACAACGAACTACGCGAACCTCCGCCTAAACGGAATCGGCGCGGACAAAAATCCCGAAGCCGCCGCGCTTCTATTTTCAAAGAGCATATTTTGGAATTTGACCGCCGCCGAAATTTCGGCTCTTAAAGACAAAAGCAACCTGCGCTGGGAATCGCGCGAATATTTTTTGCCGCTCTACGCCTATATGCTTTACCGCGGCTTGGGCGTAAAAAAAGACGCGGCAAAGTGCGACGCGATTTTGGCGCTTCCAATCTACAACGAGTGCTGGAAAAACTTTTACTGCGGCTGGCTCGTCCCCAAAGATTTCGACTTCGCCATATATTGCCTTGAGCTTTTAAACAAAAAATTTTTGGAGGAAGGCTCGGCAAAAGCCGCGCAAAACGCAGAAGGCCGCGCCTTAAAACCGCCGTCGGAACTCCTCGCCGAAATCTACGCGGGCAAATTCAACCCCAAACATAAAGACCCCGCCAAAGCCGCGCGCTGGAAGGCCGAATCCGAAAAACAAAAAAGCCGCGGCAGCCTTTCCGCGCCGACGCCCGCAAAAAATCCCCATGTTGAAAGCCTGCTTTCGGGTGGCGAAAAGGCCGCGTATTATAAAAATCCCGTTAGGCACGTCGAGGCTCTCGCAGGCAAAAACAGCCTTCGCGCTTTGGAACTTTCCATGTATTACCAGGGCTGGCCCGCCGAAGAAATATTCTTCCGCTTTAATTCGGAAATGTCGCCCGAATTGCAAAGCACGCCGACAAAATCCGAGATGCCGCAATCGCCAAAAATGCGGGACAAGCCTCTCGCCCTAAAATGGGCGGAGATTTCCGTTGAAGGCAAAGATTTGGCGAGTTCCCCGCTTGAATTTTGCAATCTCGCAAACCTGCTTTATTCCAAAAATCCTCCGCCCAAAGACGCGGAATTTTTCGGAAAATTATATTCCGATTTTGAGTTGGACATTTTTGGCGACGCCCCGTTTACCGGCTCAAACAACTACGGCTGCGGCGGGATTTACGCCCTCGCCTTCAAAAACGCCTGCATGGATTTCCCCGCCGACATCCGCCGCTGCGAGGAAATTTTAGACCGCTCAAACCGCCTTCTTTGGCGGAACTTCTACGCGGGCTTTCTCGTTCCGCAAGACAGAGATTTCGCCGTCTTCATTCTTTCCCGCTCCAAAGATTTTTGGGACATGCAGGCTCTCGCCGACATTTATAAAGGCGCCTACGATGCCGGCGACGCCAATCCAAAACTCGCCGGCTATTGGCAAAAAAAAGCGGACAAAGCAAAATCCGCTTACGTAAGCCGGCGCGCGGCGCTGTATAACGCCTTGCCGATATTTTCGCCGGATTGGAGCGCCCTGTTTGAAAAACACCAGCGGGAAATCAAAGAGAAAAATCCGAACGCCGCCAAAAAAGAAATATTAGATTCGTTCAACAAAAAATATAATTTATTTAAATACGGAGCGAAACAAAAAATTATAAAACCGCCCTATTCCGCGCTAACTTGCGACATAGCCCTGTCAGGTTCAAACCCGAATTACGACCGCAATCTTGCCGAAAAAATCGTCGACAATTTAATAGCCGAAGGCCGCGCCGCGGAAAACATCGCCGCAACTTTCCTGCGGGAAAATTTGCCCTGCGAGCTCGGCGTCGACAAAGATTTGATTGATAAATTCTATAAAGAATCGGCGGGTGGAATCTTCTGCCCCGCCTACAAAAGAACGCTCGCCGACACCCCGCACGGCCTTAAAAAATTCAAAGCCCAAATCGCAAAATAATCTAAGGAATTACTTTAGAAAATCTTCCGGAAAATATGCATTTTGCTTGATTTTAAGCGGCGGGCGGCGCATACTTAAAAAAGTTTTCCGATGACGCAAACATCAACTAAAGATATATGAAACATCGCATAATTCTATTGGGCGCAATCGCGGCTGCCGCAATGCTTTCGGGCTGCGCGACTACAATTCCGCAAGGCACATTCTATACGGACGTAACCGTCCCCGTTTCCGCAACGTCGGCGGCGGATTCCGCAAACCTCAAGGTTGGCAAATCGACTTGCAAGAGCTATTGCGGCGTTGTAACGATAGGCGACGCAAGCATCGAAGCCGCAAAGAAAAACGGCGGCATAAAAAAAGTCGTTTCGGTTGACTGGAAGGCGAAGAGCATTTTGGGGCTTGTCGGCCAGTACGAATGCATCGTTACGGGCGAATAGCCATCGCTTGCGGCCGTTCCGCAACGTCGAATTTAACGCCGCACGAAGCGGCAAACGCCTAAAATTTTTTAACGCGATTACCCGCAATAGACCGCGGATAGCCGAACGCCGAGACATTCCCGCGTTTTTGCGCGGGATTGTTTTTGTTTGCCATAAATGCCGCTAAAAGGCGTTTTGCACAGATTCCAACAAAGCTTCGCGAATAAAAACCAACGGCAAATCAACGCGAATGAAAGCGGCGGGAGTTAAAAAACCAGCGGGCGGTGGGGGTCGAACCCATAACCTCAAGCTTGGGAAAGATCGGTCATCCTTGATAAACAAAGCCCTACTAGGGCGCCCGCGGTACCGGTTGGAACCAGTGCCCCCGAGCCTCAAAACGCCCAGAAACTCCCTAATTGCTAAAATGCTAAATACTTGCGAAAAAATCGCGGTACCAGCACACGAATCTAAAAAAGATCGAACTTGTTTTCTTAAACAATGACAAAATATATCTAATAAAACCTAAATCCTGTCAAGCAAATTTAGTATATTTTTGTAAAAATTTCCCATCCCCATTTACCCAATTCAAAATTCGAGGACATCTCCCTAACTACTTAAGGGCGCGGATCGTAGCCGAAATTAATAGTATTATAGCGGCGCTTTTTGTCCACAATCAAGATCCTGTACAAATTGGCTTTCATTTTAGGCGTATTGCCCAAGGGGAATACATCAAACGATTTTTTTTCGTCCTTTTCACACCCCCAGCCATAATAATAACAACGGCTTAAGGCAATGCCCGGCTTTTCAATATCTTCTTTAGACTGCCCGCAAAGTTCTTTTGCCATCGACTCCCAAATTTCAACTGCTTTGCTCTTGTCTTCGGGCACGCCTAAACCGTAAAAATAACACACGCCCAAATCATACTTGGCAGGCAAATCCCCCTGATCCGCCGCTTTTTTATACCAATAAATCGCATCGGAATAGTTCGCTTTAAATACGCCTTTATACGCTGTAGGTACCCGCGGCGGAATCTCCGTATAACACATCGCGACATGGTATTGAGACCGGGCAAAGCCGAGTTCGGCGGCTTTTAAAAGAAGCTCTCCGCCCTTTTTCTTGTCCACACCAACCCCGTCGCCTTTAATATAACACCACGCAAGATAGTCAATTGCCCTGACGTAATTTTTTTGCGCCGCCCTGTTTGCCCAGTAAAAAGCCTTTCCGGGATCGTATGTCATTATTTGCCCATGATCATGATAATACATAGCCAAATAGTATTCAGCATAAAAATTCCCCTCGTTGGCTTTTTGCTTCAAACGCTCAAGAGCCTGGGGCTCGGAATAAGCGTAGTTGGTGGCCGCCTTGTAATAATATCTAAAAGCTTCTTCCTCGTTCCGTTCAACACTCTCTCCGTTTTCGCAAGCCCTCGCCTTGCCTAAAAGCTCAAAGTATTTTGCCTTGCATTCGTTTATGTCGACATAAACGAATGGCTCATTCGCAAACCCCGACAACCCGAAAATTAGAAGCAAACATAAAATAATTTTCCCCATAATAAAGCAAGTTATAATATTATGGGGAAAATCTGTCAATCCTAAAAAACTACGACCTTTACATTACTTTTTCAGAAAATAAGTCAAGTTGAACAGAGTCTTCAAATATACGCTTCTCCATCTTCTTTTTTTCAGGCGGCATTTTTTCATATTCTTTAATTTGCCCGCCGTCCGCCCCTTCATGTTGGGCATACTCAGATTCCTTTTCTGCGCTTGCGTGTTGTTGCGCATAATACCTAATATCGTTGGAATCAATTTTGTTTTTGGCAATGCCGTCCTCGCCAAAAATTTCTTTAGGTTTGCCCTCAACGCTCGAAATTTGCAATTTTACGCCCAAAATCGCGCCTTCTTCACTTGTCATTTTATCACGCATGTCGCGATATGATTCATTCTCCTTATTTATTATGGATAGTCTATCTATTTTCACGACTCCGTCGCTGTCCGACTTTGTATCATATGCAATGTCTATACTCTTTTTATGAATTTTTGAATCACCATCTTTATACTCAAATTCTATACGTGCAATAAGAGTCACATCCGTATTAGGAGGATAGCCTCCATCCATAAAATTAAACGCGCCCCAAATTCCATCTTTTTGCACGTTATTTTCATCTATGTACGATCCAATATTAAATATATCTTTGAAATCTACGTATTCTCCGGTGGGGGCTCTCTTTGCATTAATTTTTTCAAACCGTACAGTATCGCTAATAGCCCCCTTGGGCGCTTTGCCTTCAAGTTTTTTGACACTTCTTTCGCCGCTTTTATTGCCGGCTCCTCCCGATTCCTTCGCATAGGTTAATGCGCCTTTTGAATCTTCGTTTTTGGAAGAATTGCCGCTGCCGCCTTCGGAAATCCATTGACCCCCGTTTGACTGGCCTTTTGGGGCGCGAGCCTGGTCGGGACGGTATGTAGATTCCTCCGAAGCGGGATTTTCGGCGGCTTCCTTTTCTCGGCCGATTTCCGCAAGCGAGAGTTTTCCGTTTGCGCAAAGGCAGAAGTTCTTTACGGCCTCCGCGCTCTCCAATTTCGCGGAATCGTCGTTAAAGTTGGATTCGCCCCTAAGCCCCGCAAGATGGGCGGCCTCGTGAATTATTACTCCGGCTCTGTCGCCAGGCATATCTTTTATATTGAAGAACGAGTCGTAAATTTTTATTACGCCCTCTTCAGATACGCTCGCCAAAACGGAAGCGTCCTCGTTGCCTTCGGAGTCCGCATAGCGGCGAGCCCTTACGCACTTTATGCTTTTATTTTTAAAGCCGTCTATAAGCTCTTTTAGCGTAGATAAAAGTCCGCTGTCGTCCTTAAAAAGCGACTTTGACAAACTTTCGTCAACTTCGCCGCGTTTTAGCTTCATAAAAGAGACATTTAACATCTTAAACGCCTCTTTGATTGCGCCGCTTAAAAAAGCCCCCTCCTCAAGGATAAACTTTGCAAAGCGTTCGTACTTAATTAAACCATACAGAGTTGTTATTTGGGTTTCCATGAAACCCAATATATCAACATGCTTTTATGCGGCAAATTTACTTTGTATATTTTTGAATAAACGTGCTCTTTTTGGGCTTAAGCCCCGCGCTAAAAAAGCAAAAGCCCGACCCTATACACGGCAAAGCAAACCGCGTACGCAAGCGCGGTAAGCCCGAAGGCCTGTATAAGCGCCAATTTTGCGGATTTTGTCTCGGAATATGTCGCGAAAATCGTAGCTATGCAGGGCATTGCAATCAGCATGAATAGTATTATCGAAAGCCCCTGCAAAGGCGTGTAGGAGCTTGAAAGCTTTTCGCGCAGAGTCGCCGCGCCCTCATCGCCCGAGTCGCCCATGCCGTAGACTATTCCAAGCTGGGATATAAAAATTTCCTTCGCGACGAACGCGCCCATAAGCGCGCTCGAAATTTTTTCGTCGAAGCCTATGGGGCTGAAAACGGGCGCCAGCCCCGCGCCGATTCTGCCCGAAACAGTGTATGAAAATTTCTCGGCAAGCTTTTGGTTCTCGATATTTTTTACGGCCTCGGCCTTCTCGCTTTCGGGGAGGTTTGAGGCGGACACCGCCGAAATTTGCGCGGCGTAGTCCGCGGAGAATTCCTTTTTTTGCGGATAGTTTGAAAATCCCCAAAGCAGGATGGACATTCCCAAAATCAGGGTTCCCGCCTTCTTCAAAAAATCCAAAGACCTTTCCGAGACCTCCTTAAGCACGTTGCGCGGCCGCGGCAGCCTGTACGGCGGAAGCTCCAAGATGAACGCGCTTTCCCCGCCCTTAAAAATGCTAAGGCGCAGAATTTTTGCAAAAACCAGCGCGAGAACGATTCCCGAAAGATATACGCCGAACAATATAAAAACCCTGTACTCTTTCGGGAAAAACGCGGGTATTAAAAGCATGAAAACCGAGAATCTCGCCCCGCAGCTGAAAAGCGGCAAGACCATGATTGTTGCGAGCCTCTCGACTCTGCTTTTGAGGGTTCTTGCCGCCATTAT
>JAGBOM010000377.1 GCA_017633865.1 Opitutales bacterium | reverse complement strand
GCGATGACCGTTGCCATGTGCGGCTTCAACGCCGTAAGCGTGCCCATGGGCGCCCATGCCGACAGCGCAGACGGCACGGCGAACAAGGCCAACGACTGGATTAACAACGATTTTGATTTCCTAAACCGATTTGAGAAAATCCGCCTTTGCATGGACAATGACGAGGTGGGCAAGAGCGCGGCGCGGTCTCTTTTTGCGAGGCTTGGCGTTGCGCGCACCGACCTTGTGGAAATTCCGCCTTCGAGTGGCAAGGACCCGAATGAATGTTTCGCGCTTGAGGGCGCGGACGGCTTAAGGGATTATATTTTGGCGGCGCATGGAATTGTCCCGGAAAAGCTGGTTTCCGCAAAAAAATACGAGTTGCCTCTAAGGGCGCGGCTTATGCGCGAGTTTAGCAGCGAGGAGGGTTTGGAATTTCCTTATTCTTTCGGCGAGCATTTCAAGGTGCGAATGGGCGAGGTTAGTATTGTTACGGGCTATCCGGGCCACGGCAAAACAACCGCGCTAAACGACATTTTGATTTATTACGCGACGCGCGACAACCTGCTTTCGTGCATTGCCAGCTTGGAGGTGAGCGCCGACCGCACGCTCGAAACCTTGTGGCGGCAGGCCTGCGGCAGGAAGCGGCTCGTGGACCAGTTTGGCAACGAGGTGGAGGGGCTTTGGAGCCTCAGCCTGGATTTTTTAGACAGGCATTTTTATTTTTTTGACAACGTGGGCATGAGCCGGCTAACGGAAGTTTTAACCGTGTTTGAGTATGCCGCCCGGAGATACGGCGTTAAGCTGTTTTGTTTGGATTCTTTAATGTGCCTCGACGTGGGCGAGGACGATTACGACAAGCAGAAGGCTGTAATGTCCGCCCTTGTGGATTTTGCGGCGAAATTTCAATGCCACGTTTTTGTAGTGTGCCACCCGCGCAAGCTCGGCGAAAAAAAAGTCGATTCAAAATATGTTCCCGGCCCGGACGATATTGCGGGCTCGCGCAACCTAAAAGGGCTTGTGCACAATATTATTGTTTTCCACCGCAATCTTAACAAGCCGACAGCAGTGTATGAAGCCCAGCTTGCCCAGGACGCGGGCAGAATTGACGACGCCAAGGCGATGTATGACGAGGCTGTTTTTATCCGCAAGCAGCGCGAGGGAACGGGCGAGCTCCCGTACAAATATTTATGGTTTGACCAGGCTAGCCGGCAGTTTAGGGACAAGTTCGACAAGCCGGTGCGCAGGTCTTTTGGATATGGCGGCACGGAGGAGGCCGGCTTTGACGCCGAGGACTATTTTTAATGAGAATTTTTTTTAGAAAGGAAACTATGAGACTAAACGTATCCGGAGTTGGAAGGCTTTGCAAGGAGCCTGTTTTGGAAAAGACTGCGAATGACAAGAGCATTTGCAAATTTACCGTCGCCTGCGACAATGGGAAGGAGGACAGCTGTTTTTACTACTGCATAGCCTACGGCAAAACCGCGGAGTTTGTGGTTAAGTATTTTGCCAAGGGAAAGCCTATCCATATAATTGGCGAGTGGGGGCAATACGAGTCGGACAAAGACAAGAAAAAGCATTCGTATGTAGATGTGCGCGCGGTCGATTTTGTGCCCGGCGAGGCCCGCAGGGCGCAGGAAGCCAAGCAGGCGGCCGACAGCGGCGACGACGATGTGCCGTTTTGATTTAAGGAGGGGCTATGGTAGATTTGGTTGACGCAACCCCGCAGCCGCCGCTTGAAAAGCGCCTTGAAGCCGCGCTCGAAGCGGCCGCGCGCGGCAAAAAAGCCTTGAAGCTGACCACGCGCAGCGAGCGCGTTTTAGTTTACAAAATTGCCGCGCGAAAAAAAATAGCCGTAAAAATCTGCAAGCAGGACTACGGCTGGGCGGCTTTTGTTTGCTGAGCTATTGCGCGGCCGAGCCTTCCGACTCCCATTCGTGGTAGAGTTCGCGGAAGGCCGGCTATATGCGCGCGTACATAAACGAGCCCTCTTTGTATCTGTCGGCGTAGGGGCTGCGGATTTGCGCGTAGCCGACTATTTTTATTTCAGCGCCGAAAAGCTCCGCGCGGACCAAAACCTTGCGGAAGCGCTTGTTCGGCATGGCGCCCGCCACTTGGCAAAACAGTTTTGCGCCCTGCAGAAGCTCCCATGCGAATTTTTCGGGCAGCTCGCTGCGCATGCCAAGCTCGTAGAGTATGGTTTCCAAAACCGCCTTTTTTTGCCGGTTTTCGGCGTCTTCGGGCAGGTTTTTGATTTTTTTATATTCGGCCGCGATTTGGTCGGCCGAGAGTTTGTCGCGGCAATATACGGAATATTTTTCCGCGTCAAATGTCTTGTTTTTTCGTTTGAGCATATGCGTTTCTTATTTTTTTGATTGCGTTTTTTTCGATGCGAATGATTTTTTTCTTGTTCACGCCGCAAAAGCGGGCGAGCGCGGCCTGCGTGAATCGCCGGTTTTGCGCGGCGGCGAGCGAAAGTTGGCGGTCGAAAGGGTCCATTGTCAATATCCGGGCGTTTGGGTTTGTGTTGGCGTTAGCGAGGCGCGGGATATGTAGCCCGCGTCCATGTTGAAAAAATATCTGTCCGGGTCGATAAAGTCTTTAAGCGGGCAGTCGCGGTGGTTTTGCAGGGAAAAGTTTAAATATGAGATTATCGAGTTTTTGCATTCGTCCAAAATGTAAAACTTTGGGCAGTTTTGCGGCGAAATTGGCTCCGAAGAGTTGTAGTCGAGCCGGTCGTTTATTATGAATATCGACGCCTCTATGGGGTCTTTGCCCTGGCCGCTTGCGCCTGAATATGCCGGCGTGAAAGTGTAGCTTTCGCCGATTATGTTGCCGCCGCTATCGCGCTGCTCGTCTTCCATAAGGCTGATAAACGACGTGTCGTTTTCCGCGTTGGGGACGGTCATGGCGCCCATGCGCGGGTCTATGAAGCGCTCGAATATTTCAATGCCTTCGCCGGCGCCAAGGACGGATTTTAAGTCGGTTGTCTCCATCTCCTTTATCATTTGTTTTAGCGCCACGATGCTTGCGCCCATGTATGCGCCGTGCGCGGGCCCGCGCTTCCATTTGGGTTGCGCGCTGTCGCGCTCCGGAGGCTCCGCCCATGCGCCGAATTTGTCGAACTCCGGGCTTTCGTAAAACAAAAAAGTGTTGCCGAGCTCGTCGACGGCGTAGTATTTGATTACCCACGGCTTTGCCCCGCCGGGGTCCGCGCTTTGGTACAGCGTATATTTGTATTTTTTGAGGTGCGCCTGCAGTTTTGCCCTTGATAGGCAATGGACTGCCAAGACGGACG
>JAGBOM010000376.1 GCA_017633865.1 Opitutales bacterium | reverse complement strand
CATGTAGTGGCCTCGCCCAGCGACACTACCGAAGTCGGCAGGGCGGTTCTGGCAAAAGACCCGAACTACAGCGGCTCGCTGGGCATAGCGATTTCCGAAGCGATTGAGGAAATGATCAAGGGCGAAAACACAAAATACTGCCTCGGATCGGTCCTCAACCACGTTCTGCTTCACCACACAATAATCGGTCAGGAAGCCCTCCTGCAAATGGAGATGGCAAACGACTACCCGGACATATTAATCGGCGCGTGCGGCGGCGGCTCAAACTTCGCGGGGATAGCCTTCCCGTTCTTGGGCGAAAAGCTCCGCGGCGGCAGGAACGTCGAGATTCTCGGCGTCGAGCCTGCGGCCTGCCCCTCGCTTACCAAGGGCAAATACGCGTACGACTTCGGCGACACCGCGGGCACCACTCCCCTGTTGAAGATGTATACGCTGGGCAGCCGCTTCATTCCTCCGGCAGTGCATGCCGGCGGGCTTCGCTACCACGGTATGGCGCCGCAAATAAGCAATGTCCTAAAACAGGGCTATATGAAGGCGCGCACGGTCCAACAGCTCGACGTGTTTAGAGACGCCGTCCTATTCGCGAGAGCCGAGGGCATTGCGCCCGCGCCGGAGTCTTCGCACGCAATCTCGGCGGCGATGGACGAGGCGAGGAAGTGCAAGCAAACGGGAGAGAGCAAAGCCATTTTGTTCAACCTCTCGGGGCACGGGCATTTGGATATGTCCGCGTACATGGAATACTTTGAGGGCCGCCTCAAGAACTACGAATACCAGGAAAAGGAAATCGCCATGGCGCTGTCCTTCCTGCCCGGCTGCAGCCAGTAGCCCGCGGTTCATCCGAGCCCAAAAAGTATTGAAACAGGAAAAATTCCGCCCGAAAACGGGAGGGATTTTCCCCAAAAAACACCAAAAATCGAAAAATATATTTGACGAAAGGACAAAAAGAGGTAATTTCCTCTATTTTTCTTTAAGATGAAAACGACAATAGCAAAGAATGAAGAACAAAAGCAGTGGTACGTTGTCGACGCAAAAGACCTCGTGCTTGGACGTCTTGCCGTAAAAATCGCGAATGTGCTGCGCGGCCGCTACAAGCCCACATACACTCCGCACGTTGACTGCGGAGACCACGTAATTGTAATCAACGCGGAAAAAGTCCGCGTTACGGGCAAAAAAGAAACCGACAAGGAATACATGTTCTACTCCGGTTACGTAGGCGGCGAAAAATACGTTTCGCTGGCGGAATTCCGCGCGCGCAAGCCCGAATTCATCATCACCAACGCCGTCCGCGGAATGCTTCCCGGCAACAAGCTCGCCAACGAGCTCATCAAGAAGCTCCACGTTTACGCCGGCGAAAGCCACCCGCACGAAGCGCAGCAGCCCAAGCCCTTTAACTTCTAATTTTAACACACTATGAGTCAGAAAGACGTATTTACATCGGTAGGCCGCCGCAAGACGGCAGTTGCAAGAGTAAGCCTTTCAAACGGCACGGGCAACATAACTGTTAACGGCAAAGCGTTGAAGGAATACTGCTATACGGACGCCCTTCTGCAGGAAGCCACAAGGCCTTTGGCGGCCACGGGGCTCGCCTCGAGCGTTGACGCCACCATCAAGGTAAACGGCGGCGGCGCGACCGGCCAGGCGGGCGCGATAAGCCACGGCTTGGCAAGAGCCCTCCAGAAGATGGACGAAAATTTGAGAGCCGCGCTCAAGAAGGCCGGCCTCATTACGCGCGACGGCAGAGCCAAGGAGCGCAAAAAGAGCGGCCAGCCCGGGGCGCGCAAACGCTTCCAGTTCTCCAAGCGCTAATTGGGTTTTGCCCTTTTGGCGTTTTGGCGAGCGCTTTTGGCGCATTTCTGCGTCGTTACGAAATAAAATATGCCCTTACATACCTTAGTATGCTTCGGGCATATTTTTTTCTATCTCCTTGAACTGCGCTTAAAATCGCTGCGCCAAAACAAGGGCACGCCCTTGACTTT
>JAGBOM010000050.1 GCA_017633865.1 Opitutales bacterium | reverse complement strand
GCGCGCTTCCAAGCCCCGTCTTTTATGTATGGGGAGTCTCCCTTTGAGAGCATCGTGCGGCCGCTTACGCCAAAGTTGCGGACTTCGTAGGCGTCGCCCAGCTTTTCCTGCAATTTTGACGGGTAGAAATTTTCGCGCCCCTTTACTCCCGCGCCCGCCGTGATGCTGTCGCCAATGCAGGCGACGCGAATTTTTTCCCCCGCGCTTAAAGCGGAACGCGCAAAAATTAGCGTTGAAAATATAAAACAGCGTTTTAAAAATTTACCCATATCCCGAACTCTAATTTTTATTCCGAAAAAGTAAAGCGTTTTTTTTAAATTCGGGCTTTTTCGCGCGTATTAAGGACAATAAAAATGCCGAAAAACAGGCGTTTTTCGGCTATTTAAAAAAGCGGTTCGGGCAAAAATTTTCCGGCGCGGGCGCTAAAAAATCAGTCGAAAATATTCCAGTTCGACGCGCATTCGTAAACGAACCAGAAAGCGAAAAGAGCGAGTATTATAAGCAGAATTTTGCGGGCGGACTTGCCCGTTTCGCCGGGGATGTCGAAGCGGTCGAAGCGGGTTTCCCTGAAGGTTTTGCGGCGCGCGAGAGGGTTGATTTTATGCGCGGGGACAATGTCCTTCTTAACAAAAATTCGCTTTTCGCCGCGGCCGAACATTTCGCTAAATCCTTTCGATGAAAAGCCCCTTTACGGTTTCGTCGACAAGGGCGAGCTCCTCGGGGGTGATGTCGGGGCACGAGGGGGCCTTCGCGCAGTCGGCAATCTGCCCGGGAGAGCTTGCGCCCATAATTACGCTTGCCACGCGCCTTCTTTGCAGAAGCCATTTTATGGCGAACTGCGGGAGCGTCGCGGATTTAGAGGCCGCTATTTCGCAAAGCTTTTTTACCGCGCCCACGCGCTTTTTGACGACTTCGTCCGTAAGCCAGATGTTTGTTTTTTTGCCCGCGCGGGAGTCTTGCGGAATTCCGCCAAGGTATTTGCCCGAAAGCAGGCCCTGCTCGAGAGGGGAGTAGCAGACGAGGCTTAAGTCCTCCGTGTCCTGCGTGCCGAGAGCCTCGGTGCGGCGGTCGAAAATGTTGTAGCGGATTTGGTTTACGATTAGCGGCACATGGCGCGCCTTGGCTATTTCAAAGGCCTTTTGGGCGTTTTCGCCCGTGTAGTTGGAGACGCCGAGGTAGAGGATTTTGCCCTGGTGGACGGCGTCGCAAAGGGCGTTTATGGTTTCCTCAAGCGGGGTGTTGGGGTCGAAGCGGTGCGAGTAGAAGAGGTCGAAGTATTCGAGGCCGGTCTTTTTCAGGCTCTTGTCGAGGCTTGCTATGACGCTTTTTTTGGAGCCCCATTCGCCGTACGGCCCCTCCCAGTCGTAATAGCCCGCCTTGGAGGTGACGAGGTACTGGTCCCGGTATTTCGACATGTGCTTTGTGAGGATTTCGCCGGCGACGAATTCGGCGGTCGAGTTGCAGTAGTTGTTGGCGAGGTCGAACATCGTAATGCCGTTGTCGAACGCCGTAAAAATCATTTTCTTGCAGTTCTCGAAATCCGCGTCCCTGCCGAAGTTGTACCACATCCCGAGCTGGACGGCGGGGATTTTCAGCCCGCTTTTGCCGGCGTAGTTGTATTTCATGAAGTCGTATCTGGTGGGGGAGGCGCTATATTCCATATCTCTTATTTATTTAGTTATGCGGGAGGTTTTGCAACAAATTTTTAGCGGGTTGAAAATCTTTTTATTTGCAAACGCCGCGCGGTTTTTTGAAAATAGCCTTAGTTATGAATATTAAAAAATTGTTTTTGGTAGGGGCGGCGATTTTTGCCGCGGGCTTTGCCCTTCAAGCCCAAGTGTCGGACGTTAAAATTTGGCAGGGCGTAAAAATGCCCGGCAAGGTCGCCGAGGGCTCCGGCAACAAGTCCTCCGGCCAGTACGCGAAGCCCAACGAGGGCTTTCAGGCGGTGCGCGAGCCGTTTTTCAGGTTCTACAAGGCCAATACGCAGTCGAACAAGCCCGCCCCCGCGGTAGTCATATGCCCCGGCGGCGGCTACGGGCATTTGGCCTTCGGCAAGGAGGGCACGGAAATCGCGGAATTTTTGGCGGAGGGCGGAACTTCGTGCTTCGTTTTGGGGTACCGCATCCCCGGCAACAACCGCGACGGCGCCTTGCAGGACGCCCAGCGCGCGCTCAGGCTCATCCGCCGCGACGCGAAAAAATACAATATCGACCCGAACCGCCTGGGCATTATGGGCTTTTCCGCGGGGGCGCACCTGTCGGCGAGAACCTCCACAAACTACGAAACGAGCGCCTACGAGCCCGTCGACGCCGCCGACAAGCTCTCCGCTCGCCCCGACTTTACCGTCCTGATTTACCCCGCCTATTTGGCGGACAAAAAGACGCTCGCTCTCGCCCCCGAAATCAAGGTCGATAAAAACACGCCCAAGGCCTTTGTCGCGCAGACGCAGAAGGACTCTCATTACGAGGCGAGCTCCGTGGGCTACACTCTCGCCCTTAGAAGCGCGGGCGTTCCCGTGGACTTCCACTACTTTTCGGACGGCGACCACGGCTACGGCCTGCGCGAAAAGACAAAGCCCGTCTCCGCATGGGGAGAGCTTTTGAAGGCATGGCTCAAGGCGAACAAGCTCGCGGATTAGCCGCGGGCTTTCGCTCGGCGTGCGGAATTATTTTGAAGGATAAAAACTAATCGGCGCGATTTTT
>JAGBOM010000375.1 GCA_017633865.1 Opitutales bacterium | reverse complement strand
CCCCTTAAAAGACGTAGCGCCCTCGCTAATCGCCGCGCAGAGCGCGAGGGGGGCCGCAACGGCGAGCCTTAAAAAGCCGCGCCTTGAAAGCGTTGCAAGCGGCGCGGAAAAATCCCCCCCATGCGGGCGCCCCGCGCAAAAAATTTCGGGTCGGGGCGCGAAGCGCGAATCCCCCGAATTTTCGGCGCGGCTATTTTCAAAATTATCGGGAAATACCGACATTTTAGGCGCTCCCAAACGGACTCGGCTATTCGGCGTCTTCGGCGGAGTCGTCCTCCCCGGGGACTTCGTCTTCAAGGCCGGAGTATTTAAGCTTTCTTTGCTTTTGGGGCACGGGCGACATTGTTGTTGATATGTTCCTGCCCATAAGCTTCGGCTCGGAATCCGCATGCCCCATGTGGGACAGATCCTCTATGGCGCGCTTAACAATGTCGAAGGCGATGTTTTTAAACTCCATTTCGCGGCCGCGCAGCATCATTGTAATTTTGAGCTTGTTGCCCGCGAAAAGGAAGCGTTCGGCGTTGCGCATTTTGGTTTCGTAGTCGTGCCTGTCGATTGCCGGGCGCAGCTTGATTTCCTTAACCTTAACGGCGGAGGCCTTGTTCGACTTTTGCTTTTTAGCCTCCTCGTAGAGGTATTTGCCGTAGTCTAAAATTCTGCATACCGGCGGCTCGGCGTTCGGCGAAACCTCGATTAGGTCGAGCTTTTGCCTGCGCGCCAAGGCCAGCGCCTCGGCTGTCGCCATAACGCCGATTTGCGCGCCGTCGGCGCCGATTACGCGGACTTTTGGCACCCTGATTCTTTCGTTTCTGCGAGGGCCGTAATTTTTGTACTTATTGTTCTTTTGCGGGTTTGGTCTGCCGCCTTGGTATTGATTTGCCATTAATTAATTAAGTTTTGCTTTAAAAATTCACTAAAGTATTTTTCCGCCAAAACTGCAATCATTTTTTTGAGGCCGATATTTTTTAAACGGTTTTACTTTTATTTATTTAAGCGTTTTTCGCGGCTTAAAAATTCTATTTCGCGCTTCCCCACCTTTGCGTGAAGGGGTAGAAGACGACAAGCGGCCTGCCGACCACCGCCTTTTCGGGCACGCGCCCCCAATAGCGGCTGTCGAGGCTGTTGGCGGAGTTGTCGCCCAGGGCGTAGTAGCTATGGGCGGGCACTTTTACGGATTTGCCGCCCGAAAACGCGCCCTCGTTTCGGTATCCGCAATATTCGCCCTCTCGCCCGGCGTTCATTTTAAAGGCCTCCGCCCCCGCCGCGGGCGAGCCGTTGCGGTAGAGCGCGAAGTTTTCGACCTTCAGCTCGTCGCCGCCGACGCCCGCGATTCTTTTAATGTAGTATTTGTCGTCGGGTATTCCGCCGTTTTGTTGGGTGATGCCCTCGCACATGGAGGTTCTAAAGACGAAGGGCTCGCCGGCTTTGGGCTTTCTAAAGTTGTAGGTGAACCTGTCCACAAAGAGCATGTCGCCGCCCAGAATGTCGAAGCTTAGCACGCTTTCGCCCGCCTTTTTTTTGCCCATGTCAAACCACAGCTCCCCGTTTTTTGAGACGAGTTTGTCGGAGCGCAGCAGGGCGTTT
>JAGBOM010000374.1 GCA_017633865.1 Opitutales bacterium | reverse complement strand
CGCCCGCCTACCTCGACGAGGTCGGCCAGTTCCAGATTTGGTACGCCGATTTTCTCGGCGAAAAATCCGCGTTCGAGGCCAAGCTCCGCGCAAAGCTTATCCGCGCCTGCGACACAATCCGCCACGTCTGCAAAGTCTCCCCCGAAAAGTGGGGCGAATTTTTCGACATCCTTACAAACGCGGAGCTCCGCGCCAACGCCTCGTCAATCGAAAAGGGAATCTTCCCGAAGGAGGAGTTCGACTTCCATAAGTTCAAGGGCGCAAACCCCTACGAGCTCGACATCGACAGGATTGTGGACGTTTACTGGCGGGCGGGCTCGCGGCTTGCGAAGAACGTTGGCGACGTCCGCGCCAAGTGCCTTTCGGCTCTTTCGCAAAACAGATACATAATCGGCGAGTTCGGGCAGTCTTACTGGCTCGACAAGCGGCACGGCTTCCCGCCGAACGTAACCGCCTCGCACACGAGCTCGCCGGAATTTTTCCAGAGCGCGGGCATACCGGTCCAGCCCCTGCACATCTTGGGCTGCTGCAAGGCCTACGACACCAAGGTGGGCACGCACGTCTTCCTCACGCAAATGGACGACGCCCACCCGCTCGCCGTCAAGCTCAAAAAGCTCGAATTCGGCGTAAGCACGGGGCGCCAGCGCATGGTCGGCTGGTTCGACGCCCTCGAAAAGGGCGACGCCCTCCGCTACGCGGGCTATGACGACATCGTTATAAACAAGCTCGACGCGCTTTCCTACGAGGGCGCGTGGCGCGAGGGCGGCGAGCTCTTGGTCTGCACCGCCTACCGCGACGCAAGCGGCAAAATCTACCGCGGCGTTCCGCGCTCGGACTTGATCCGCAAAAACCTGAAGCCCGTCTACGCGCAGCTGCCCTGTTGGGGCGAGGACATTTCCCAAATTAGGAATTTTGAAAAATTGCCGATAAACGCTAAACGCTACGTCGCGTTCTGCCTAAAGAGCGTGCTCGAAGTCGCAGGCAGGGATTTCGGCCTGATGAAGACTCCGAATTTGCGCTACATAGGAGTGGGGCCGCTGCCGTCGCAAATCATAAGGGACGTTCCGCCCGCAGACGAGATTCTGAAGCTCGCGTAGGGGGAATTTTTGAAAGGCCGATTTTTAAAATGGAATACAAATGCGATTTATGCGGGGCTCCCGCGACTGTCCACATTACAAAAATAGTAAACGGGCAGAAAATCAAGATGCACCTGTGCGAGGCGTGCGCGCAGAAGAACGCCGAATTGTGTTCCGCGGGATTCCCCAAGGATATTATCCCGAACCTGAAAAAGCTCGAGGAGGAAATTTTGGGGGCGATTCCCGGCGCCGCGCGCGCGGCCGGCCAAAACATAAAATGCCCGACGTGCGGCACGACGCTCGCGCAGTTTGAAAAGCGCGGGATGTTCTCCTGCCCCGACTGCTACAAGGCGTTCGCCGGCAAGACGATAGAAATTTTGGCGCAAATGCACGGCGCGATAAAACACGCCGGCAAGCCCGCAAAATCCTCCGCGGCAAAAAATCGCGGCAGGCCCCGGAAGGGCGACGCCACAAACTCGAACCAGATAGAGCTTGAGCTTGGCGACCTTGACGGCGGGGTATTCGGCAACGAGGGCGAAAGCGATTTTATGCAGCAGGCGCTCGACACCTTCAAAAAGCTCGGCTTCGGCTCCGCCGCGGCCAAGGCGGGGCTCGTCCCCTCGGAGGAGTCCGGAGACTCGTCCGTAAAGCCCCTTAAGCCCGCAGACCCCGTTGCGGAGCTGAAAAAAGCGCTCGAAAAGGCCGTCGCCGAGGAGCGCTACGAAGACGCCGCCAAGCTCCGCGACAAAATAAACTCGATCACCAAAGACAATGCCTAAATCCACCCCCAACATTTTCGAGCGCAAGCTGAAAAGCGACACGGAGGCGATTTTTATAAGTTCGCGCATAAGGCTTGCGCGCAACCTCAAAGGCGAGCTCTTTTCGACGGCAAACGGCCCCGAAGACCGCCGCAGAATTTTCGACAAGTGCGCGGGCGGGATATTCGCCCTCCGCAAATTTTCGGGCGGGGAATTTGTCAACCTTCAGGAGTTGGATCCCGAGGCCGCGGAGTTCTTGGCGGAGGCAAACTTCGTAAGCCCCGAGCTCGTTTCCGGCAGCGGCGACAGGGGCGCGTTCATATCGGCGGACGCTTCGTCGTGCATAATGGTCAACGAGGAGGACCACCTGCGCCTGCAAATTATGGAGCGCGGCCTTTGCCTCGAATCGCTCTGGAAAAAGCTCGACGCCATAGACACGGCGCTGTCAAAGCGTTTGGAGTACGCCTACGACCCCGACTTCGGGTTCCTCACCGCGTGCCCGTCAAACACCGGAACGGGCATGAGAGCCTCCGTAATGATGCACCTGCCCGCGCTTTATTTGGCGGGCGACATCGATAAAATCTCGCGCGGGCTCAACCAGCTGGGGATAGTCGCGAGAGGCTCGTCGGGCGAGTCGAGCGACCCCGTCGGCGCGTTTTACCAAATATCAAACCAGCGCACTTTGGGCGTTTCCGAGCTCGACATAGTAAAATGCATCACCGAAATTTGCGTCAAGCTCGCCAAATTCGAGCAGAACGCGCGCCAAAAAATGCTCGAAGACTCCCCCGAGGAGATTTTCGACAAAATTTCCCGCGCCTGGGGCATATTGAATTCATGCAGAATGATAACAAGCTCGGAGGCGGAGGAATGCCTTTCGTTTTTGAGGCTCGCGGCGGATATGGGGTACATGGCCGCGAAGGGGAAGTCGCTTATGGACGACCTCATGCTAGACGTAAGGCCGGCGCACCTCGAAAAGGCCTTCGGCAAAACCATGCAGCCGCGCGACCGCGACGTGTTCAGGGCGGGGTTCATCAAGTCCAAAATCGCGGGTTTAAGGGCGCCGAAATTCCCGGGCTGCAAAAAAACGCTTAAAAAATCGAAGTAGAGCCCGATACTTATATTCCCAAATGGAGATCATTTAGGAACAGCGAAAATCCAAGAACAGAAAAAATTTTAAAAATGCAACTTACACCAAGAGCGCAACAGGTATTGTCCCTCGCCAAAAAAGAGGCGGCTAAGGCGAACCGAAACTACATCGGCTCGGAGCATCTGCTGTTGGGGATAATCGACCTCGGGCAGGGAATCGCGGTAAACGTGCTTAAAAAAATGGGGGTGGATTTTAACGGCGTCAGAAGCCGCGTGGAGCAGCTCTCCCCGAAAGACTCCGGCGGCGGCGACGACATGAAAAGAATACTCGCCTTCGCCGCGCAGGAGGCGGGCAAGCTCGGGCACAACTATGTGGGCACCGAGCATCTGCTGCTCGGCCTTCTGTTTGACACGGAGGGCGCGGCCTGCCGCGTGCTTTCCGAAATGGGCGCGGATATTGACCGCTGCAAAAGCATGATTTTGTCGGAGCTCGACCCAAACTTTGTGGGCGACACCCCCCAGAACGCGGACTCCGACGAGCCGGGCCGCGAAAAGCAAAGCGCTCTTAAGGCCTTCGGCAGAGACCTTACCGAAATCGCGCGCGCGGGCAAGCTCGACCCCGTAATAGGCCGCTCGCGCGAAATCATGCGCGTAATACAAATCCTGTGCCGCCGCGCGAAAAACAACCCCGTTTTGATGGGCGAGGCCGGAGTCGGCAAAACCGCGATAGTTGAGGGGCTCGCGCAGGAAATCGCGAAGGGCGCCGTTCCCGATTTAATCGCCTCAAAAAGGGTAATCGCTCTCGACATGGCGCTGATGGTCGCCGGCACGAAATACAGGGGGCAGTTCGAGGAGCGCATAAAGGCTCTCATGGAGGAAATCGAGCGCGCCGGCGACGTAATACTCTTTATAGACGAGCTTCATACGATAGTCGGCGCGGGCTCTGCGGAGGGCGCGATGGACGCCTCCAACATCTTTAAGCCCGCGCTTTCAAGGGGAACATTGCAGTGCATAGGCGCCACAACCATGGCCGAGTACCGCAAATTTATTGAAAAGGACAGCGCCCTTGAAAGAAGATTCCAAAGCGTGAAGGTCGATCCGCCTTCGGTTGGCGACACCGTGGAAATTTTGAAGGGCCTGCGCCCGAATTACGAAAGGCACCACCATTGCAGATATTCCGACGCGGCCTTGGAGGCGGCGGTGCGCCTTTCCGACAGATACATCACAAGCCGCTACCTGCCCGACAAAGCCATCGACATTATCGACGAGGCGGGCTCGCGCGCGCGCATAAAAACGATGTCGCGCCCGCAAAGCGTAAAGGATATCGAGGGCAAAATAAAGGAGCTTGAAGAAAGCAAGGCCGAGGCCGTGCGAGACCAAAACTTTGAAAAGGCCGCCTCCTTCCGCGACGAAGTCAAGCGCCTCGAAGCCGAGCGCGGCGACATCCTGAACGCTTGGAAAAAATCCGCCGGCGAAAAAATATCCGACATCGGCGAGGACGACATTTTCGAGGTCGTTTCTTCGTGGACGGGCATACCGCTTTCGAGAATGGAGCAAAGCGAAAGCAAAAAGCTTTTGGAGCTCGAGTCGATTTTGCGCGCGCAGATTGTCGGGCAGGACGAGGCCACAAGCGTAATCGCGCGGGCGCTTCGCCGCTCGAGAGCCGCGCTGAAAGACCCGAAAAGGCCGATAGGCTCGTTTTTGTTCATGGGGCCGACGGGAGTGGGCAAAACGTATCTCGCAAAAATTCTCGCCCGCCAAATGTTCGGCGACGAAGACTCGCTCATACAAATAGACATGAGCGAGTATATGGAAAAGTTTTCCATATCGCGGCTGATAGGCTCGCCTCCCGGCTACGTCGGGCACGAGGACGGCGGCCAGCTCACCGAAAAGGTGCGCCGCAGGCCGTACAGCGTGATTTTGTTTGACGAAATCGAAAAGGCGCACCCCGACGTCGCGCAGCTTTTGCTCCAAGTCTTGGAGGACGGCAGGCTGACCGACAGCCTCGGCAGAACCGTGGATTTCAGAAACACGATAATAATCCTCACAAGCAACGTCGGCGCGCATATACTGCAAAAGACGCAGGCTCTGGGCTTCGGCGCGGGCGTCGACAGCGGGCTTGACTACGAGCGCGCGCGGGAAAAGGTTATGGACGAAATGAAGCGCGTCTTTAAGCCCGAGTTCCTCAACAGAATAGGCGACATTGTTTTGTTCCGCCCGCTGAGCTTTGCCGATATGTCGAAAATCGTGGAAATAGAGCTTGAAAAGCTCGTTCCGCGCTTGAAGGAGCAGGGGCTTGAAGTTTCTGTCGACAAGTCCGCAAAGGAATTTTTGGCCGAGACCGGCTGGGACGAAAAGTACGGCGCGCGCCCCCTTAAAAGGGCGATAGAGCGCGAGCTTGAGGATCCGCTCGCGGAGGAGATTTTGAAGGGCAAAATCTCTTCGGGCGGCGGGGTTGTAAAAGTTTCGCGCAAGGCGGGCAAGCTGAGTTTTTCGCAGAGCGGCAGGCGTAGTAGCGCCTTAAAGCCAAAACTTTAAGTTTAGGCGATTGCTTTTGGCGCGGAACTGTGTCGCCGTGTCAAAAAAAGCTTGGAATGAATGTAAATTCTATTCCAAGCTTTTTTATTCCTTGCTCCTTGATTCTTCATCCAAAATCGTTTTATGCGGAGGCTTTTGTGTTTATACTGTGTCGCTTCGGCAAAAAGGGCTCGAAATGAATGTAAATTCTATTTTCGAGCCCTTTTTTCTCTCGCTCCTTGTCTAAACGCAAAATCCTCCCGCCTAATTT
>JAGBOM010000373.1 GCA_017633865.1 Opitutales bacterium | reverse complement strand
GGAGGCTTTTTTATGAGCGAAAATTTAAAGGAAAAAGGCTCCATTTCGGACATATTTATAAAAAGTCCGGTAATGACCACCGAGCGCGGAAGGCGGCGAGGGCTGGCTGAAAATTTCAAACGGCGCGACGTTCGCGATCCACGATATTTCCATCAACGCGGGGGTTGACACCGAAGGCGCGCAGTTCGGCGTTTTGGTTGACAACGCCGCGCTTACCGGCGGCTGGAAGCTGGGCGCGGGCTCGCAAAGCAAGTTCTTGGTTCTGCAAAACGGCTCCACTTGGAACGCCAACACCGGCGGCATCAATACTGCGGGCACCGTAAGCGTTTTGGAATCTTCAATCTCGAATTCCGATCACTTTAACGTCGGCTGGGAAAACGGCCAGGTAAGCGGATACAATAAGCTCTACCTCAAGGGCTCCTCGACAACTCCCTCCACAATTAACGTTACAAACTTCTGGATTAACGCCAACGACGACTCTCAATCCATAATTTACCAGGACGGGCACTCCTCCGTTGCCGCAAGCAAAATCGATTCCGGCACGGGCTTTGTGGGCGCGGACGTTCAGTGGATTTTCCAGGGCGACCACAATACAGTTTCCATTACCAACGACGGCCGCTGGGGCGACAATCTTAAGAACAAGACCGAAACGGGCTCCTGGTTCATGACAACAGCCCAGAAAGACGAATATGACGTTGAAACTTTCGCCACAAACACAAGCTTTACAATCAACAACTTCTCTTTGAGGGGTTCAGACGTTGACGACAACGATTTTACAACAACGCTTGATTGGGCGGGCGCGACAAACACCTTTACGGTAAATTCCGGCTTGGGCGTGTACGCTTCAAGAGGCAATGCAGACAGCTCCAAGGCAACCGCAATATTTAGAGACGGCTCAACCCTAAGCGTGGGCGGCGGCGTAAGCGTCGGCCATAGCGAATTTGCAAGCGGCACGGCTGAAATGCGCGTTGAAAGCGGCGCGACATTCAATGCGGGCAATACAATTGAAGTGAAGAATTCGATAGTTGATGGCGCCACAAGCGTAAGCAAGCTTGTAATCGACCACGCCACGCTCAACAGAACCGGCGGCCTTCTTAGAATCGGCATGGGTTCCAACTACCAAAACGCGGTTGCCGGCACGGCTTCCGTCGAAATTATTGGCACAACAGTCAACTATGGCGCAAATGTTGTTATTGCGGGCTCTTCTGTTTCAGACGCCGATTCCTACACGAATGTCGCAAGCCTGATTATCGACTCCGCAAGCTTCACCACAACGGGCGAGCTTATAATGGGGCATGCAAACGACGGCGGCGGCAATATCTACGGCGGCGTTGCAAACCTCATTTTGCGCGGCGAAAATGCGTCGTTTATCTCCTCCAACAAGGGCTGGTACGGCGGCTACAACACCAACACCCACGGCGGCGAAAGAAACTTCATTATTTCCGGCACAAACAACACGATGTACTTCAAGGAAGACTTCCTGCAAAACTCGGCAAACGGCTCGGTTCAGAGCGGCGGCTCTTCCAGTGTGTCGATTACCGGCGTTGGCAACACCTTTAACGCAAGGGGCATCTATATCGGCAGCACAGCCTCCACAGGCGGCGCAAACTCCTTCTACGTAAAGGGCGACTCCAAAACAAACAAGAACTTGATTGAGTTTGTCTCAAACGGCTACGCGCTGGAAGTAAGAGGCTCTACGGCCGAGGGCACAAAAATCGCAAACTCGTTTGAAATGGCGGGCAACACAATAATCACCCGCGACAATGGCAGCGGCGTGAATGTTTCCGTTGGCTATAACGCCATGAAGGGCGGCTCTGCCTCCTTCACGGTTTCGGGCGAGAACAACGAAATCAACGGCTACCAGCTGAGAATCGGCAATACGGGCGCCACGGCGGGCACAGTAGCATTTACGATTGACGGCTCCACCCACGCCTTGAACTTCGGCGAAAACCTGTACTTCAACATGGGCACGGGCAGTG
>JAGBOM010000372.1 GCA_017633865.1 Opitutales bacterium | reverse complement strand
CGCCAGAAAACAGATAGAGTGTATGTTCTTCGGGAAAATCAAGGAGTTTTATTATTTTGCGAAAAAGGCGGAATTTTTGTATTCCGCCTCTTGGCAAATCTTTATTGGTTTTCGCCGCTTTCGGGCGCGGGCGGTTCGGAGTTTTCCGAGGGGCTTTCGGGCGCGGAGGATTCCGAAGCCTCCGCAGCTTCGGGTTCGGCGGAGCGCCTTCCGAAGTTCGGAGACGCCGATCTGTAATAGCTTGCCGAATAGCTGCTCGCGCTCGAGTTTTGCGTCATATTTAAAATCGCGCCCAAAATCGGCACGTTGGACTCCAGTATGCGCTTGATGAACCCGCGTATCATCTTTCTCTTTACGGCGTTGAATTTCACTATATAGATAAGGGCGTCGACATACGGAAGAATCGTCATGGCGTCGCTTACCACGCCGATAGGCGGGGTGTCGATATAGATTTTGTCGTAGCGGGAGCGCAGCTCGTTTATCATCGACACGAACTCCTCCGAATTCAAAATCTGCGTCGGGTTGTTTGTGCGGCGCTCGCAGGTTAGAATGTCGAGGTTCGGGAAGTATTCCTTAAAGATGCTTTCGTCGAGGGTGGTTTTCTTCTCGATAAAGGAGTTTATGCCGACGTTCGTCTTTTTCAGCCCGAGCGTTTTGGCAATGGCGGGTATTCGCAAGTCGGCGTCGACTATCAAGACCTTTTCGCCGTTAATAGCCGAGGTGAACGCCAAGTTTGAAATCACGAAAGATTTGCCCTCCGAAGGCGTTGTGGAGGTGGAAAGGATAACCTTTGCGACCTTGCCTATCGGGCTTAGCTTTATTGTCGACAAAATAGAGCGGAATGCCTCTGTGGCGGTTTTGTCGGCGGAGGACGCCGAAACCTGCGCCTTTTCCGCGGAGCTCAGGCGCTTGATTCGCGGAATCGAACCCAAAAGCGGAACGCCGATTATGGTTTCGATGTCGTGGGCGCTCTTTGTGCGGTCGTCAAGGAAGGTTACCGCAAACGCCATGGCGATGCCGCCCAGCAAGCCGCCCACTATGCCGATTATGCTGTTTATAAAGTAGTTGGGGCTTGTGGGGTAGCTAGGCGAAGAAGACTGGTCTATCTGGCTTGCCGAGGGCGGGATAAGCGTTACTTCGATTAGGCGCTTGTTAAGCTCTATCTGCAATTCCTCCAAAACCCTTTCGGCGCTGCTTTTTTCAAGGTCTATGGTTTTATATTCGACAGCCTTGGCGTCGAGCTCGTTTCTTTCGATTTCCTTTTCGGCCAAGTTCTTTTGGAGGTTTTCGTAATTCTTTTGGGCGGTTTCGTAGGTCGCCTTGATTTCGTTCACGGCCGAGCTTACCGCGGCGTTGATTTCCGAAACAAGCTGCTCGCGGCGGCGGTAGGTTTCGCGCATGGTCGGGTGCTTGGGCTTGTAGCGTTTTTCGAGGGTGGCGATGTCGATGTCAAGCGAGGCGAGCTGCGGCCTGAGCTGCACCACGCTCTGGTTTTTGGCTATCGACGGGAGCTCCCACAGCGGCTTTTTCTCGCGCTCGAAGTCCTGAACCATTCGCCATTCGGTTTCCACAGCCTCGAAAACCTGCTTGGCTTGCGTTACCGCGTTTGAAATGTTGGCGAGTTGGTTCGCGACGATGTCCACCCTTTGGTCGAGCGAGCCCGCCTTTTGGTCTTTTCTGAAGCTTACGAGCTTGTTTTCGAGCTCCTTAACTTTTGAGCGCTGAACCGAGATATTGTCGCGCAGCGATTCTATCATCGCGATTTTGTCGGACGAATTTCTGAGCTGCGTAAAAGATATAAACTCTTTCGCGTACAAGTCCGCGATTCGGATTGCCAGCTCCCTGTTCGGGTGCTCGAACTGGATGTTCACAAGAAGCGACATTCTGCTCGGGAATATCTTTCTATTCGCAATCAAAACGGACTCTTCCGTGGCTTCCGCGCCGAAGGTGATTTTATTTTTATAGGGCGCCAAGAGCTGCTGTCGCTCCTCGGGCGAAAGCTGCTTTTTTACTTGGTTTACGATTTCCAAAGACTGCAAAATCTGTATTTGAGTGTTGAAGTCTTCGGTGTTGACGATTCTTTCGTAAATTCTGGAGCCTTCGAGAGCCTTGTCGACGTCTCTTTTTACCTGTATTGTGGCGGTGGCGGTGTAGATTCTTTCGACCCTTATAGTGTAAAGAGCCATGCCCGCGCAGATAATTATGAAGGTGACGATTATGTACCAAATCTTCTCCTTCAAAATCTGCATGTAGTCGCTGAAGGTTCTGTTTGGAACCTCCTGCGGGCCCGAAATTTGCGGAGCCGCCCCGTACGAGCCGTACGAGCCGTACGAGCCGTAGGAGCCGTAGCTTCTGCCGTAAGAGCCGTAGCCCCCCCCGTAAGAGCCGTAGCCGCCCCCGTAAGAGCCGTAGCTGTTCCCGTAGCCGCCGTAGCCGTAGCCTGTTTGGCCGCCTTGCCCCCCCGAGTATGACGACACCTTGCGGCGGATTACTTTTTTCACCGTTTTTTGTTCGGGGGAGGGGTTGTTTGTCTGGTTTAAATCTTCTGCCATTTTTGTAGTGTTTTTCCCGTTGGGGTGTTGGGGTTCGCGCAAATTAGAATATGTCTTGGCGGACTTCTATGACGTCGCCGTTTAGAATCGGGAAGTCCGAAACGTTTTTGGTGAGGATTTCCTTCACGTCGATTTCAAAAGTCTTGTCTTTGCCGTTT
>JAGBOM010000371.1 GCA_017633865.1 Opitutales bacterium | reverse complement strand
GTTTTCCATGGGCTTGGAAGACTCGAACTCCTCCGCCTTCGGGAATATCGCCTGCTGGACGATCATGCTTGCAAGCAGCACGAGCGCGCCTGTCATTATTGCGCCTACGAACACCAACACCTTAAAGAACAAGGTATTGCGTTTATGTTTTGGGTTGAATCTGTGAAGTTTCATATTAGCGTCGTTCTTCCGTCAAAATTTTTCTCTTTTTTTCAAAAAATTCGTTTCTGTAATAGAGACAAACTTGTTTGCGTTTTTATTTCAAAAATCGCGTTTTTTTTAATTTTTTGTTTTTTTGCCCGCCTTTTTATTTTCGCGGGGGGAACAGGGGAGTATAAGGAGCTCCGCAAAAAGCCTTCTTAAAAAGAAGGCTTTTAGTGTTTTGTTAGGCTATTCGGCGTCTGCTTCGGCTTCGCCGCCCTCGCCTTCCGCGCCCTCTTCGGGCTTCTTTTCTATAACTACTATTTCCGACTTGGCGAGCTCCGAGTATTTTTCCGAGGGGTACAGGAGCATTATTTGCTCGAATATTTCGTTGGACGGCTCGAACTGCTTCATGTCCTTATAAAGCATTGCTGCGTTATAAAGGAGCTCCGGCATCCAAGACTGGGAAATTTCCCCGTAGACGATGCCCTCGGCGTATTCGTCGATTGCGTCCTCCTTGTTTTGGGCTTTCATAAGGAGCATGCCGTTAATCAGGTTTTTAAGCGAGAAGACCTTGTCGGTCTTGGGCAAATCCCTAAGCTGGTCGGTAAAGAGCTGGGCGGACATTATGTTGCCTCTGATAATGTCGCAATACGCCATCCAGAGCGTGGCCTCTTTGGCGTAGGGGTTGTCGGGCGTGGACTGTAGCTTTGTGTACCACTGGAGAGCCTCCTGTATTTTGCCAGACTTGCGAAGCTTGTGGGCGATGTCCATAACCTTGTCGATATTTTCGAGGTTGTCGCCGCCGAAGTTGAGGCGCTCCAAAACCGACTTGGCGTCTTCGTAGCGGTCGGCGTCTATCATTTTGGAGGCGTAGTTGATTACGGTCTCGCCGACGGTGGGCGTGGCCTTTGAGAGCGGAAGCGCGTCCATCAAAGACTTGGCCTCGACGTATTTTTTAGCGTTCACAAGCGATTCGACAAATATCGGCAAATTATCGTGCATATTTGTGACGTTTTCGGAAACGCTCATTATCACCAAAGCCGGGTACACGTAGGAGCGCCCCGCCTTGACGGCGTCTTCCCACAGGCCTTTTGTGTGGCACTCGCGCATGGTGCGCAGGCCCGGGGTGAGCCTGTAAATGAACCTTACGCCCTCCTTGTTTATCGGGACGTAAACCGTGCCGGGCGTGCCGTCGGTATGGGTCAGGACGAAGTTTACGACGCCGTCGAGCACTTCGAGCTTTTCAAACTGCATTTCCGCGCCCCTCGCGCCCGGCCTATAAACCATCAGCGGGATTTTATTGGACTGGAAATCCGCGATTCTCGATTTGTCCTCTTCGGGCGCGGCGAGCGCCGAAACCGCGGAGGCCGCCAAAATTGAGAGCAATGAAAAAGTTTTCAGTTTCATATAATTTTAAGCTAAAGGTGGGTTACTTGATTGAGGTATAGTAGTCGGCG
>JAGBOM010000049.1 GCA_017633865.1 Opitutales bacterium | reverse complement strand
GCTTCGGCAAAAAGGGCTCGAAATGAATGTAAATTCTATTTTCGAGCCCTTTTTTCTCTCGCTCCTTGTCTAAACGCAAAATCCTCCCGCCTAATTTTGGGGAGAGCTTTTGGCGCATTTCTGTGTCGCCGCGAAATAATCCGCAATAGTTACATATTAAAATATGCGCCTATCGCGGCTTATTCTTGCTCCTTGAACTGCGCTCAAAATCTCTGCCCCAAAACCAACGAACTCTAGGCGGTTTTATTTTTTCTATTTTTATTCGGATTTTTTCTGAAGGAGCTATTAAACGAAGTTTAATGCGTCTTTTGGAAAGAGGCGCGGGGCTCCGCGCCGAAGAATCACCGAGAGGAAGCGAAGCTTCCGACGTCGAGGGCGTAGCCTTCGCAAAACCAACGAACTCCGAACGGTTTTTTTCTTTTTTTTTAGAATAGTCTATAAAAAAGAAGAAAGAAAAAGCAATCGCCAAAAAATGCTTGAGGCGGGGGTCGAACCCGCACGCCTTGCGGCACAGGATCCTAAGTCCTGCGTGTCTGCCAATTCCACCACTCAAGCCTTAAAAGCTTTTATAAAGGACTATCGCGCAAAAAAAATCAAGTTTTTTAATAACTTATTAAACGCCCAGTCCCCCGCTAAAAAAATAAAGCCGCCCGACACCCGCCAACAAAAAATAGTCTAAAAAAAGAAAACCAAAGTTTGCCCGTTTAGGCGCATTGATTTTTTTTGCCCTTTGCAGTTGGCGCATGTTGGAACAAAACATGGCGAAGGCGCACAGAAAAGAGGTTAAACAAAACGTCCCTATTTTTGGCAACGCGAGCGCTACCGCATCTTGATCCTTTTTTCTATCTCTCTTTTCCCATAAAATTATGGCAGCGCGGGCAGGTAAAAAATGTTTGAACAAAGCAGAGTGAGGACAGCAAAAAATATAGGTCTCCCAAAAATGTTTTTGAAAAAAACTTTTTGGGAAATTAGTCCTGCGCGGGAGTGTATTAAAACATACTCGACCAAGCAGGCTTTTTTGATCCCGGAACTATGCGAAGTTAAAACATTTTTTAACCTCGCGCGTCCCTATGTTTTTTGCGTTTAGGCGCATTGATTTTGGATGAAGAAGCAGGCGCAAAAAAATCCCGCGATAGGAGTGTACAAAAAGTACATGACTATTGCGGGATTTTTGCAGCAACGAACTTCTTCGCCAAAAGCAATCGCCTAAACTACTTGCCCCAGACTTCGAGGAGAGTCTTGCCTATCTGCGCGGGCGTCGGCGCAACCTTGATTCCGCAGGCCTCAAGCGCGGCAATCTTCTCGGCCGCGGAGCCGGACTTGCCGGTAACAATCGCGCCGGCGTGGCCCATTCTGCGCCCCTTCGGAGCGGTCGTGCCGGCGATGAACGCCGCGACGGGCTTCTTGCAGTTGTCGCGTAGCCATTCGCCCGCAAGCTGCTCGTTGTTGCCGCAGATTTCGACAATCATGATGATGGCCTCTGTCTGCGGGTCGTCGTTGAACATCTTAACCGCCTCGAGCATGGAGGTGCCGTTGATGGGGTCGCCGCCGATGCCGATTGTGGTGGACTGCCCGTAGCCCGCGCAGGTTACCTGATAGGCCGCCTCGTAGGTCAGCGTGCCGGACTTCGAGACGATGCCGACGGTGCCGGGGCGGTGGATCTTGGCGGGCATAATGCCGATTTTGCATTCGCCGGGGGTGATTACGCCGGGGCAGTACGGCCCGATTAGGCGGGACTTGCAGCCATTTTCGTTAAGGCGCGCGCGGACGAGAGCCATGTCGCGCACGGGTATGCCCTCGGTAATGCAGATTATGGTTTCAACGCCCGCGTCGATGGCCTCCAAGATGGAGTCCGCGGCGAAGGGCGGGGGGACGAAAATCACGCAGGCGTTCGCGCCCTCTTTCGAGACGGAGTCGGCAATCGTGTTAAAAATCGGGACGGGACGCTCGAACTGGATTTTGTCGTTGCCGGAGTACATCATGCCGCCCTTGCCGGGGGTGACGCCGCCGACAATCTGCGTGCCGTAGCGCATGCACTGGTCGGCGTGGAACGTGCCGGTTTTGCCCGTCAAGCCGCTAACTACAACTCTTGTGTTTTTATTGATAAGTACGCTCATTTCAAATCCTTATTTTGATACGATTTTTACGATTTTCTGCGCCGCGTCGTCCAAATCGGAGGCGGTTGTAATGTCGATTCCGCTTTCGGCCAAAATCTTGTTGCCCTGCTCGACATTCGTGCCCTCGAGGCGCACAACCAGCGGGATTTTAAGCCCGCCCACGTTCTTGACCGCGGCGACAACGCCCGCGGCGATAACGTCGCAGCGCATAATGCCGCCGAAGATGTTGATGAGAATGCCCTTTGTGTTGGCGTCGCTCAAAAGGATTTTGAAGGCCGCGGTGATGGCTTCCTCGGTCGCGCCGCCGCCGACGTCGAGGAAGTTTGCGGGGTCGCCGCCGTAGTACTTGATGATGTCCATAGTGGCCATCGCAAGACCCGCGCCGTTAACCATGCAGGCGATGTTGCCGTCGAGCTTGATGTAGTTAAGCTCGAACTTCTTGGCTTCGGTTTCGAGGGGGTTTTCCTCGGAGAGGTCGCGGAGCTCGGCGATGTCGGGGTGGCGGAACAAAGCGTTGTCGTCAAACGAAACTTTCGCGTCGAGGGCGATAATGTCGTTCTGCGGAGTTAGGATAAGCGGGTTTACCTCTACCAAAGAGCAGTCTTTGGCCGCGTACAGCTTGTAAAGACCCTTCATGAGAGCTGCGAACTTCTTCTGGAGCTCCTTCTCGCCGAAGCCGAGGAAGAACGCCAGCTCGCGGAGCTGGTAGGGCTGTATGCCCGTTTCGGGATTGATAAACACCTTCTTGATTTTCTCGGGGGTTTCCTCGGCGACTTTTTCGATTTCCATGCCGCCCTCGCAGGACGCTATAACAACGTCCTTGCCGGAGCCTCTGTCCATAACGATGGAGAGATAGTATTCCTTGGCGATGTCGCAGCCTTCGGTAAAGTAGATGGCCTTGACCTCCTTGCCGGCCTCGCCCGTCTGCTTGGTGACGAGGACGTTGCCAAACATTTTCTTGGCGATGTCGACGGCCTCCTCGCGCTTTGCGTAGTGGACGCCGCCTTTAAAGCCGTCCTTAAAAACGCCCTTGCCGCGCCCGCCGGCGTGGATTTGGCTTTTTACCACAATGTGGTCTCCGTTTAAGCCTGCAACCGCCGCTTCAAATTCAGAAACGTCTTTGGCCGCCTTGCCTTTCGCAACCGCGACGCCGAAAGCTGCAAACAATTCCTTTGCCTGATATTCGTGGATATTCATTCTGATACCTTTTATTTTTTTGAAAAAACCAAGCCTTTTATTTTAGGCAGCGCGGCTTTGCACGCCCCGCAAAACCTCCGCCCTCTGCGCAAGCGCGGGGGGAAGCGGGAAGCGGGGGAGCGGGGCAGGCTCAAACGAATGAGGAGCGCCCGCGCTTAAAACCGCGCCGGCCTTTTAGGCTTATAAATAATAGGCAACAAAGTTAGACCTATCCCGCTGGATTTCAAGGGAATTTTTACATTTTTTGCATCTTTTTGGCGTTTTTTACAAATTTGTCGAAATTTTTTGCGGATTTTACCAAAATTTTACACGCCAAACGCTGTTTGATAAGAAAAACACGAAAAAAATTAAATTTTTTATGTTC
>JAGBOM010000048.1 GCA_017633865.1 Opitutales bacterium | reverse complement strand
TGCCGAGCGTCGTTTGCAGGCTCGAGATTGCCGCGCTGAGGCCGAGCATCGCGTTTTGGCGGGCCATGCGGCTTTCCTTTTGGGCGGTCAAGAGCCTGAGCTTAGACGATATTATGGAGGAAAGCGTAAGGGTAAGCATAACCATGAACGCCATGGCCACAATCGCCAGAATCAGCGCGAAAGCTTTTCTTTGTTTTTTGGGGTGTGAAATCATAAGGTTCATTTTTTTTCCGCACATATTATTTTAGGCTTTTATTAAAATGTAAACAAAAATTTGCGTTTTTTATTCGCAAAATTAAATTGACGAATTGTTCGGGTTTTCGTAGCATTTTGCCGGAATGTTTTTTATGAAGAGGATTTTTTTTGCTTTGATTGTATTTTTGTGCGGCGCGGCGGCGGGGTTTGCCCAGATAGGGCTGGGCGTCGCAAAATCGCAGATTGACGAAAACTACGAGTGGGAGTCGCCGGGAGCGGACGGGCTCGCGTTTAGAATCGTCTCTATAGACGGCAAAAGCCATGCATATTATGTAAAGCTTCCGAATTTGATGTACGCGAAGGTCGCAACCGCTCCGGCAAAGTCGTTGGGCGAGATGTATTTTTTGCCCAAATTCAAGGGCTCGCAGCTTGTTTTGTACAAGATGGAGATTATCGACGGCAAAGAGGTTTTCACCCCGCAAAACACTGTTGAGCTCGGTTCGGGCGGGCGCGGATTGAACGTCATAATAGGCGTTTACGAGGACGGCGCAAAAAGCAAGGTTATAGACATTTCCGTTGAAAAGGTCCCGTTCGGCGCGTGCGCAATAGTGAATTTGGGCTCCGGCTCTTTCGGCGTGCAGAAAAATTCAAAGAACATAAAGCTCAACTCTTTTGAGATGCTTGTGGACTATCCCAAAAGAAAGTCCAGAAAGGGCTACAACTTGGGCGACGTAAAAATTTTCGACCTTTCAAAGCACCCGCCATTGATGTACTCGAACCTGACTTTGGACATCGCAAGCAACGAGCGCGGATTTGTGTTCGCCTTCAGGCCGAGGGTTACCCCCTACGGCCCCGACATGAGCCAGGTCATTATGACTGTCGAGGAGTAGTCGGGGGGGGGTCTTTTGCGGAGCTAGCGCGGGGAGCCCCGCGTTGTTTGCGCAAACCTGCCGCCGCCAAGTGCGTGGGGGGCGCCGTTCGTGGGGGGGCGCCTGCGCGGGAGTTTTCGCATACTTTTTAAGGCGCCGATTTTTATTATCGGCGTTTTTTTGCGCCGAAACGGCGATTTTTTTGCAAAATTTTTGATAAAACGCTTGACAGCGTCGGGAGCTTCAACCATCTGTTTTAACCAAATGGTTGAAACGGGAGAGGAAAATTGCGGGGCGGAAGCCATTAAAGCGAAAAGCGCGGAATCCACAAAACGCGCGATACTGCGGGCGGCTCTTGAGGAGTTCGCCCTCAAAAGCGTAAGCGGCGCGCGCGCCCGCGAAATTTCCGCCAAGGCCGGCGTAAACCACGCCGCCATAAACTACCATTTCGGCGGCAAGAATGAAATGTACGAGGAAATCCTCCGCGCCGCGGTCGATTCTTTCAGGGCGGAAATCTCCGAATTTTTGGCGGAGGCCGACGCGTTTTTAAAAAGCCCCGTCCGCGACAAATCCGCCGCGATTGAAATGATCAAAAAGGCCTTTTTAAGGACGCACAATCGCCTGAGCTCGGAGAATTTTATGAGGCTGATGCTGCTTTTAAAGCGCGAGGAAATATTCCCGAGCAGGAGTTTCGACATAACTTTTGAAGGGTCTTTCAAGCCGTCGATGGAGGCTCTTGTGAGCCTCATACTCGTTTTGAAGGAGGGCGCCTCAAGGCAGAGCGCGATTATGACGGCCTTTACCCTAATCGGGCTGAACGACTCCGTCTGCTCGTGCAGAACCGCCTATTTGCGGCTTTCGGGCAAAAGCGAAATAGACGAATCGGACATCGCGATGTTCGGCGGGATTGTTTCCGAGCAAATCGAGAGAATTTTAAGCTGAAAGTTTATTGAAGGAAAATTATATGGCTAAAAACCGTAAAAAACAAATACTCCAGGCATTAACACTCTCTTTGGCGCTGTTCTGCGTTTGCGGCTGCGGCAAGGCTAAAAAAAGCGAGCCCGCCGCGCGGCCGGCTCCGGTTGTTTATGTTGAGCGCCCGGAAAAGCGTTCCGTCGAAATTTGGGACTCTTTTACGGCTCGCCTTGCGGGCGAAAAATCCGTAGAGGTTCGCTCGAGGGTAAGCGGCTATCTTGAAAAGATATGCTTTTCTGACGGCCAGTTCGTGAAGGAGGGCGACATCTTGTTTGTGATAGACCCGCGCCCGTTCCAAGCTGTCGTAAACCAGTGCAAGGCTAAGGTTAAGGAGCTCGAAGCGCGCATAAAGCTTGCCGAGAACAACCTAACGCGCGCCGAGGAGCTTGTAAAAAGCGACGCCGTTTCAACCGAAACTTTGGAAACCCGCCGCTGCGACCTTTTAAGCGCGAAGGCCGCCGAGCTAAGCGCGCAGGCGCAGCTTATGGAGGCGGAGCTGAACCTCGAGTTTACGGTAGTCAAGGCTCCGATTTCCGGATACGTAAACCGCAGGTATGTTGACGCGGGCAACCTCATAAACGCCTCGGGCACCCTGCTTTCGACAATCGTTTCAAGAGACGTCGTATACGCGTACTTCACCATAGGCGAGCACTACATTTTGGGCTACCAGAAGGCGGGCTTCTTCTCAAAAATCGGCAAGGGCGAAAACAAGGGGCCGCTCGCGCGCATACGCCTGCTCGGCG